>JAZSPB010000082.1:0-10146 GCA_045537235.1 Eubacteriales bacterium | reverse complement strand
TATACCTATTCGGGCACACAAGTAGGCAATTTGGCCTATGACTACTCGTATAACTATAATAGCGCTGGCAATCTGAGCAATATGACGGTGAGCTTTGGCATATCCGATCATATGCAGATTACTCCCACCTACGATGCGCTGAACCGATTGAAAGGGAAGACGGTATCCCTTGTCAGCAGTAGCGGGACAGTTACTTCGAGCAGTAGTTATATTTTTCAAACGGGAACCGTTGGTGGAACCACCTCGACCTCCGCATTGGTCAAAAACTTGGTGACGAGTATCGCAGGAAATTCTACCACATACCAATTTGCATACGACGATAACGGCAATATTACTCGAGTCGCCAATGCGAACGGAGTCGCACAGCAGAAGTATACCTACGACTCTCTCGGTCAACTCATCCGTGAGGATAACCGCGAGACAGGGTATAGCTATGTGTATTCCTACGACAAGGCAGGGAACATCCAATCCAAGAAACGCTATTCCTTTACCACGGGCACCCTTGGCACTGTACTGGAAACCGTCAACTATACCTATGGCCGAAACAGCTGGGGCGACTTGTTGACATCGTTCAACGGTGATGCTATCACATATGACGGAATTGGAAATCCTACGCAAGTCGGGTCGTATTTGACCTTGACATGGGAAGATTGCATTCAAGCAAAATTTCCCAATCAATTTTGTCTCCACAAGCAAAAAAGGTGCGTACCCCACAAGGAAGTACGCACCTTTTTTATTGCTTAGGCGTATCATAAGGATTTGGCTCCTTATGATGCTGACAAGGGTGTGTGAAAAAATCGGTCAGATCGACATCGAATACCCCGTCCGCGTTTTTGGTAAATCCGATGGCGCGAGCAAGGGATTCGTCGATGTTGTCGGATACATATCGGGCATAGTGAACGCCGCACAGATCGATGAAATTGAGCGCGGCGCGCCCCATAACGAACATTGCTTCAAAATCCTTCTTGTCGGGGAGCTGGGCGATATCGTAGACCTCGCCGCCGTGGTCGGTCAGCTTAAATTGACACATACCGACAAACACTTCGTCCACCGTGGCACGGTAGGCCAGGGCGTCGGGACGGTAGACAATGCCGCACCGAGCGCAATCCAGCTCTTGATCGGCTTTGGACTGAATGGGGAGAACCTTTAACATGATGAGAGTCCTTTCCTTTGATCACTTTTTATTTTTGAGATATTCTACCTGCGTCCGCGTCAGATAGCGCCATTTGCCGGGCGCGAGGGTGCCAAGCTTGATTTCTCCGATGGCTACACGGCAGAGGCGGAGAATGCGGAGATCCTGTGTCTCACACATCTTGCGAATCTGGCGATTGCGTCCCTCAAACAGTGTCATGCGGAGGGTAGAGGTGCCGTCCTTGACCGAGATCAGCTCGGTTTTTACGGGCAGAATGGTATAGCCGTCGATATCCATGGGGCGGGACAGTGCCTTGACCTGTTCGGCTGTCACCGCGCCGTCGATCTTGACGTGATAAATTTTTGGTACTTCATGCCGCGGATGGGTGAGACGATTGGTCAAGTCGCCGTCGTTGGTCAGAAGAAGGAGCCCCTCCGAGTCCATATCAAGGCGCCCGACGGGGTAGAGTCGCACTCCCGTGTCAGCGACCAGCTCGGTGACACAGTGCCGCCCACGGTCATCGGTGACGGTGGACAGATATCCTCGCGGCTTGTTAAGCATAACGTAGGTAAATCGC
The DNA here is from genome assembly GCA_045537235.1 of Eubacteriales bacterium. GTDB lineage: Bacteria > Bacillota > Clostridia > Oscillospirales > CAG-272 > RGIG8775. The sequence goes on along the minus strand of JAZSPB010000082.1, from coordinate 8,437 downwards.
GGCTTGGCGGCGGCTTCGATAACGCGACCTCGGTATTCTACACGGTCGTGAGTCGGATCGATCTTTTGACCCACCTCGGCAACCGCACCGTTGATCTTGACGCGTCCCGCGCGGATCTCCTCTTCGGCGGCGCGACGGGAAAGCACTCCGCAGTCGGTGAAAAATTTTTGAATTCTGATCTTTTGTGTTTCCATAATGTCCTTATTGTCAATCGCGGAAAATGAGAGTCTTGAGCCATGCCCAAAAGCCTTGACGTTCCGCTTTTTTATAGGTTACTTCGGTGGTCGTCACCAGCGGTGAGGACGCGATATCCACACCGTCACAGGTGTAGACGACGCGACCGATCTCGGTTCCGCGCGTGATGGGAGCATAGAGGATCTGATGCGCCTCCACGCGATAGGAGATCTCCCCGTGTACGCGCGATAACATGACCGACATCGTCTCGACATTTTCGGTGAGAACCTGCTCGGTATTTCCGCCCACCACCGACAGAGGAAGGGTCAACTCCCCTTTTGTCGCCAACAGCTTCCTTTCGTATCGTTCAAAGCCGAAATCCAGCATGGCGGCATGATCATTCCAGTCATTGGGTGCCGAAAGTGTCACGGCGACCAGTGTCAAGCCGTCGCGTTCTGCGGCGCTGACGAGGCACCGTCCGCTTTTCTTGGTGAATCCCGTCTTGATGCCGATGGCTCCTTCATAGCGAGACAGCAGCTTGTTATGGTTGACCAGTACCCGCGTGCCCTCGTCCCCCTTGAGAGGGATGGTCTTTCGCGTGGTGGAGCAGATGGTTCGGAAGGTTTCGTTTTTCAAAGCATAGGCGGAGATGCGCGCCAAGTCATAGGCGGTGGTGTAGTGCTCCTCGTGATCTAACCCGTGGGGGTTGGTGAAGTGCGTGGAGACAAGTCCCAGCGCCTCGGCCTTTTGGTTCATGAGGGCGGCAAAGCTCTCCACACTGCCCGCCACCTCGATGGCGATGGCTGTGGCGGCATCGTTGGCTGACTCCAAAAGCAGGGCATAGAGTAGCTGCTCCAAGGTCAACTTTTCATGGGGATACAGATAGACCGACGAGCCTTCAATGCCCACCGCATCGGGAGAGACCGACACGGTTCGTTCGATATTGCCCGATTCGATGGCGACGAGTGCCGTCATGATCTTGGTGGTGGAGGCCATAGGCATACGGACAAAGGCATTTTGCTGATAGAGCACCTTGCCGCTTTCGGCTTCGATGAGAACGGCACTTTTGGCCGACACTGACGGGGCTGCGTTTACCGTGAGTGCTGTGCCGAACAGCAACAAAAGCGCACAAACAAAAGACAGCACCCGAATTCGGCTCTGTTTTTTCATAGATGGATCATCCTTCCGCGATAGACTTTACTGAAATATATTGTCCGTCGCGTCGGAATATGCCAAGGACTTATTCGGCGTCGGTCGCCTCGGCGGAATCCTCCCCCTCGTCCTTGTTCTTCTTGAAAACCGCCTTAATGCGACCGAAGATCTCGGGCGAACGCTCGATGATAGACGTGATCTGCTCGATGGGATCCTGGGGATAAGGCTGTCCTACATTGATCATTTCCACGACGCCGTCTTTCTTGATGATCAGGAAGCCGACAGGGGAGATGGTGAGTCCCGTTCCGCCGCCTGCGCCGAAGTTTTGGGGGGCGGGATGATGCTTGCCGTTGTAGTCAATGCCGCCGGAGGCGTAGCCCATCGACACCTTGGACACGGGAATGATGGTCACTCCTGCCTCGGTAGAAATGGGATCACCGATCACGGTGCTTGCATCGATCATGGAGCGGATGCTCTCCAAAGAGGTGCGGATCATTTCCTGAAGCTTATTTTCGTTAGCCATAATATAAAATCCTTTCGGGTAAGATTGTCGGAGGGACGGAGGGCAGGGGGCTTTCCCGATTCTGCCGCTCAAGAATTATTTGCTTTTTACATATTGAAGCGCGGTATGAAACAGAATGTTCAGCAGATGCCATACGCGGAAGGAAAATGTGAGCGAGATGTCTGCGGTGCTTTTTTCGGCGGTAAAATCGGCATTTACCGATATTTCGGAGTCGCGCAGACGGCGCCATTTTCCCGCTTGATCCAAAAGCTCGATGAGAGCTGCGACCGCTTGATTGACCGCGCCGAAGAGGATGGCGGTCTTGGCCGCGTCGTCCGTGGCTACGGTGATGCGGATACGCGTGGCGCGGATACGAACGTGCTTGGCGCTTTTACCCAGCAGTACGGCAACGGTACTGCGGATCAGCCCCAATGTGTCGATCAAGCCGCGCTTTTTGGGCGGTTGAGAGGGGGTGGAAGCAGTGCCGCTTTTTTTGGCTTTCTTTTCTGCTCTTTTTTTCTTTTTTGCCAGCTTGCGCTCCCATTTTCGTTGCTCACGGCGCTGTTGTGCGGCGAGTTTTTCAGGGGAGTAGTCGGATAGCTTGATCTTTTTTCCTTTTTTCGGATGCCGCCAAAGAGCAACCCCCAAAAGCGACACGCGAACGCGGATTTCCTCTCGATACTCCACTGTCGCAGAGACGCGAAGCATCAAAAGCAGAAACAGCACAAGCAGGATCGACAGAATTATAAACAAGGCAATCAAGGTCATTCCTACCTTTCCGTTGATTTGCCAATAAGGAGTATTGACGCGGTGTTTGGGTTTTAGTCGTCTTCGGTTTCGGACACGGGCGCCGAGGATACGGGCACATCGGGGGAGGGATCCTCTGCGATCTCGTCCAAGGGAGGCAGGGGCTCCTCACCCGGGATCTGCATCACGATCTGGGAGGTGTCCACTTCACCGCCGGCATCAATATTGAGAGACATGATCTCGGTTTCGGGCAGCTCGGAAAGCGAGGAAATGCCGAAGACGCGGAGAAATTTTTCGGTAGTTCCGTACAGCATGGGACGACCGGGTGCATCCAGTCTTCCCACCGCGCGGATCAAGTCCTTATCGATCAGGGAGTTGACGGCATAGTTGCTGTCCACACCGCGAATGGTGTCGATATAAGTACGGGTGACGGGCTGATTGTATGCCACTACCGCCAGCACCTCCATGGAGGAGGCCGAGAGGTTTCCTCCGCGGCGAATGCCAAGTGCCTCGCGGATGTAGGGGGCATACAGCTCCTTGGTGCAGAACTGACAGGACTCATCGTACATCAAAAGGCTGATGCCGTGTGGGCTGTCTTCTTTATTATACCGCTGTGCCATGGACTCAATGATCCGCTTGACATCGCGGCGACCCAGCCCCAAGACCTCACCGATGCGGTCGTATTCCACGGGATGTCCCGCCGCATAAAGGATGGCCTCGATGGCCGCTTCTATATTTTTGATCTGTTCAATGGCTTCCTGCATATTCTCATTCCTCCGAGGTATCGTTTTCGCCCAAAGCATCCTCGGGCGCAACATAGTCTTCGTTGATACGGAACCTTGTATTGGCGCCGTGAAGGGCATCGCCCACATGATCAGGATCCTCCAAAATGCGGATGCGGTTGACCTTGACCAGCTCCAAAACCCCCATAAAAATGGCGATCATGTCAGCCAGAGAGGTGGAGTCCATCAAAAGATCCTCCAGTGTCGCGTTCCGATTTTCCTCCAAATGTCCCAAAATGCCTACGATCTTGACCTCAACAGGCACAATGGGCTTGGTGATCATGGGAGTAAACGGCTCCTTGCTCCGCGCCTTCTCCATCGTGGCGTTGTAGGTGATGATACGGCGAACGGCAAGACATAGATCTTCCACCTCTTGATCGGCCACAAAGGTGCGATCTACCGAGATCTCGTCGGTATCCTTGACAAAACGTCCGCTGTAGGCTGCGTACATGGGGGTGAGGACCAGCGTTGCCGCCTTGGCCTGCTGATACTTGATAAGAGCATCGGCCAGTTGCTTTCGCGGGTCTTCCTCGGTCTCCTCGTTGCGGGGCAGGAGCATTTTGCTTTTGATAAGCATCAGCTCGCTGGCCATGACGATAAATTCGGAGGCCAAGTCCATGTCCATGCGTTCGGCTTCACGGATGTATTCCATATATTGGTCGAAAATGAGGACGATGGGGATGTCTTCGATATTGACCTTGTTTTTGTGAATGAGGGAGAGAAGGAGGTCAAGAGGACCTTCAAAGGTCTCCAATTTGTAGGTCAAAGCGTCCATGGAAGGTATTTATCCTTTCGATTTCACAAGGTTAAAAGGCAAGAGCATTCATGATATAGTGAAGTACACATTTAAGGGAGAAATTGGCATCGGAGCCGTTGCCCATGCCGAAGATCCACAGAATGATGTCGGACAGCCATCCCGTGGCATTGGTCAGCCAAGTATTCGGCAGAGTCCAAAGAAGGATCAACAGCACGATCATGATGTACTGCTCATACTGCATGATCTTGAAGTACCACTTGGGAGGCAGAAAGACGTGCGCGATGCGCGACCCGTCAAAGGGGGGGATGGGGATCATGTTAAAAATAGCCAAACTGATGTTCAGCACAACGCCGATATAAAGAACGTAGGCGAGAACACCCAACAGCTTAAAGGGCAATGTCGCCTCCGCGCCACCGGCGATGATCCAGATGGGCAGATCGCCGTAGACCATTTCTATCACCAGCATTTCCAACCGCAGAAGTCCCGCGAAAAGAATGGCGGTGAGCAGATTGGAGATCGGTCCCGCGGCGGCGGAGATCGCCATATCCCGACGGGGTTTTTTGAAGTTGCGGACATTAATGGGTACCGGCTTTGCCCAGCCGATGCGGAAAAACAGCATACAGATAAAGCCGATGGGATCAATGTGCTTGAGGGGATTGAGATTCAACCGTCCCAGATTGCGGGCTGTGGGGTCGCCCAGCTTGTAGGCGACAAAGCCGTGAGATGCCTCGTGGATCGAGAGCGCCAACAGGATCATGGGAAGGCTGAGGAGCATCAGAGGCAGTTCTGCAATGAAATTGTTTATGAAGTTCATAAAACCAAAATTCCTTTCCGAAAGAGTTCTCGAAAGGTTTACAGCTTAATGTCGGTATATTTGGAGATCTCGCGCCATAATTCATTTCGCCCCTCGTTTTTGAGCGAAGAGAAGGGAATGACGGTCGTTCCTTCGGTCAGAAGCGGATGCGAGGCAATGGCGGCAAGATTGTTCTTACGATCGGTGGCGTTCAGCTTATCCACCTTGGTGGCGGCGATGATGTAGGGCAGCTTGCTTTGATTCATAAAGTCGATCATCATTTCGTCGTCGGCGGTGAGTCCGATGCGGCTATCCACAAGTTGAACAATGACAGCAAGGCGGTCGATGCTCTTGTTGGAGGTGAAGTAGCCGTCGGTCAGTGCCGACCAAGCCTTTTTCTCGGAGGCAGTCCGCTTGGCAAAGCCATACCCGGGCAGGTCAACGAGAAACAGTTTTTTGTCGATGTCATAGAAGTTTATGGTAATGGTTTTTCCGGGAGTTGAGCTGACACGAGCCAGTTTCTTGCGCACCAAAAGGGTATTGATGAGTGAGCTTTTGCCTACATTGGAGCGTCCCGAAAAAGCCACTTGAGGGATGGGGTCGCCCGGAAATTGTGATGCGTTGCCGGCGCTGATACGGAGGTTGGTGTTTTGTATGTTGAGAGCCATAAGAATTCTTCCTTTTTTAGTTTTGATCTGATGGGGGGAGACGGGGCTGTGTGCTTGGCATTCGACGGGCGACCTCCCTTGCGAATCCAAAAGAAGCCGGTGGCAGATTACTGTATTGCCACCCGTCGGTCAGCCGCATTCGGCTGAAGCCCCGGGAGCTTCTCTCCCTCGGAAGCCAAGTCCTTCTCGGCAGGCAACAGCGCCTCGCGGAGCACCTCCGACAGCTTACGGCAGGGAATAAATTCCAAATTCTCCCTCGCCAGCGGATCGATCTCCTCTAAATCACGAACATTGTCAGCGGGGATGATGACTCGCTTGACACCTGCATTGTAAGCCGCCATGGTCTTTTCCTTCAGACCGCCGATGGCAAGCACATTGCCGCGAAGCGTGATCTCACCCGTCATGGCAATATCGCGGCGCACCGCACGTCCCGTCAGTGCACTGACAAGTGCGGTAGTCATGGTCACACCTGCGGAGGGACCGTCCTTGGGTACCGCTCCTTCGGGGGCATGAATATGAATGTCACGAGTCTTATAAAAATCGGTGGGGATATTATATTCGCGCGCGATCGAGCGGACATAGCTGACAGCGAGCTTGGCGGATTCCTGCATTACATCGCCCAAAGAGCCGGTCGTTTCGATCTTTCCTGTGCCTTCCAGTACCGCTACCTCGATCTTGAGCATATCGCCGCCCAGCTCCGTGTAAGCCAAGCCGTTGACTACGCCCACCTCGTCCTCGGCGGAAATGGCATCGGGCAATCGTTTTCTCGCGCCAAGGAATCCGACCACATCGGCGGTGTCAATGACGATCTTGGACTTGCCTTCCTCCAGAATCCGCTTGGCTGCCTTTCGGCAAAGGTCGGCTACCGTGCGTTCCAAATTTCTTACGCCCGCCTCACGGGTGTAGAAGTCAACGATCTCCTCCAGAGCACCGTCGGTGATCTTGAGCTTGCGCGCCGTCAGACCGTGACGCTTGAGTTGCTTGGGGATCAGGTGATTCTTGGCGATTTGGATCTTTTCGCGCTTGGTGTAGATCTTCAGTTCAATGACCTCCATGCGGTCAAGCAAGGGGCGGGGAATATTTTCGTAGGAATTGGCCGTGGCGATAAAGACACAGTCGGACAGATCGAAGGGGAACTCAATGAAATGGTCGCGGAAATTCTTGTTCTGCTCGGAGTCGAGAACCTCCAAAAGCGCCGATGCGGGGTCGCCGCGGAAATCATTGCCCAGCTTGTCGATCTCATCCAAGAGGATCAGCGGATTGGTCACCTCGGCATTGGCAACCGCGGTCATGATACGACCGGGCATAGAAGCGATGTAGGTCTTTCTGTGACCGCGGATATCGGCCTCGTCGCGTACACCGCCCAGCGACACACGGACGTATTTGCGATTCATGGCACGGGCGATGGAGACCGCCACCGAGGACTTACCCACACCGGGAGGGCCAATCAGACAGATGATCTGATTGCGAAGCTCGGGCGAAAGCTGCTTGACCGCAAGGAACTCCAAAATGCGTTCCTTGACCTTCTCCAATCCATCGTGATCCTGATCGAGGATCTTCTTGGCCTTGGCGATGTCCGCGCGGTCGCGGGTCTTCTTGCCCCAGGGCAGGGACAAACACACATCGATATAGTTTCGGATGACACTGGCCTCGGCGGAACCGAAGGGCATCTTGTCAACCTTTTCATTTTCACGCAAGAGCTTTTCCCGTACCTCCTCGGGCATTTTGGAAGCCATGATCTTTTCAGCATACATGGCAGTTTCGGAGTCGGCACCTTCGCCCAGCTCCTCCTTGATGGCACGGATCTGCTCATGAAGATAATGATCCCTCTGGGCGCGGCTGAGGCGCTCTTTGACCTTTCTGTGGATTTCATACTCACAGTCAAGCAGCTTGCCCTCGTTTTCCAAAAGCAGGATCAGCGTTTCCACGCGCTCTAATGGGTCAAAGCACTCCAAGACCTCCTGCTTGTCCGTGTAGCGCACCAAAATGTTGGACGCAATAAAATCGGCAACCAGCCCGGGCGACTTGAGATTCTTGGCGGCAAGGACGATGTTGGGCGACACCGAGGGCATATATTTGAGAATGTCCTCCATGGCACCGATGACCTCTCGCACCAGTGCCTCCCCACGAAGTCCCCCCTCGTCGGGAAGGGAAACCGTCTTGCAGATGACATCCGCCAACACATAATCGGCAAAATTGCTGTAAGCCGTTACCGAGGCGCGGGAGAAACCCTCCACAAGAATGCTCAACCCCTTGTCGGGTGTCTTGATGGTCTGTTTGATCTTGGCCACCGTACCCACGCGGAACAGCCGCTCAATGACAGGCTCGCCGTCGGGCAAAATATCGCGCGAGGCAACCAATAAAACAAACGAGTTGGTAGCGCAAGCCGCATGGATGGCCGCGATGCCCTGCGGCTCGGTGATCTCCAAATTGAGCTTGACCGAGGGAAAGGCCACCGCCCCGTTGAGAACGACAACGGGCAATTTTAAATTTTCAGCTTTTTCTATGTAATTCGACATTCTGTTTCCTTTCTATGATCAATGACCGCACCAAAAACGCAATTTTTCGCAGAGCGGCAAGCCACGCCCCCTGCTCGCGGTCCAAGCTACACGCAGAAACACGTATAGATATTATATTATATCACAAAACTTTGTAAATTTCCATAGGTTTGTAAGATTTTTTACATTTAAATATATAACGTGGGGCGCCTGCGGGCGCGGGGAGGTCGCTTTTTGAAGAAAAGCACACTTTCTTCGAAAGTGCGCAAAAACTTTTGTCCCGCGCCCTTAGTGAAGTTTGAGCGAACATAGTGCACCCCATGGGGCCGCCATGTTCGCTCAAACTACAAAAAAAACACAAAAC
>JAZSPB010000035.1:0-9981 GCA_045537235.1 Eubacteriales bacterium | reverse complement strand
GTCATCGCGGTTGCCGTCTGGCTGTAACCTATCCTGAAATCGCTAAAATGCAGACAAAGGCTGTTATCCGTGCAGCTATCAATGTTCAGAAGGCACATGCTGATTGGAATGTTTGCCCTGAAATTATGATTCCGTTAGTTGGCGACGTTAAGGAACTGAAATATGTTAAGAAAGTTGTTGTTGAAACCGCTGATGCTGAAATCGCAGCAGCAGGCGCAACCCTTAAGTACGAGGTTGGTACCATGATCGAGATCCCCAGAGCTTGTCTCACCGCAGACGATATCGCTGCTAACGCAGAGATTGCTGCTGCAGGCGCTGACCTTAAGTACGAGGTTGGTACCATGATCGAGATCCCCAGAGCATGCCTTACCGCTGATGAGATCGCTAAGAACGCAGACTTCTTCTGCTTCGGTACTAACGACCTTACTCAGATGACCTACGGCTTCTCCCGTGACGACGCAGGTAAGTTCCTCAGCGCTTACTACGATGCCAAGATCTTCGAGAACGATCCCTTCGCAAAGCTTGACCAGACCGGTGTTGGCAAGCTGATGGAGAGGGCTGTATCCCTTGGACGTCCCGTCAACCCCAAGCTCCATGTAGGTATCTGCGGTGAGCACGGTGGTGACCCCACATCCGTTGAGTTCTGCCACAAGATCGGTCTTGACTATGTATCTTGCTCTCCCTTCCGCGTTCCGATCGCTCGTCTTGCTGCCGCTCAGGCCGCTCTTAAGGGCTAATTGATACGGTCACCCATCAAAAATAACGTCTGAATAACGAAAAACCCCTTATGGATCTTTCATAAGGGGTTTATTTTTCGAGATTTTTTCACAAGGCTATGAATGATTATTTGGATGTCCTTCCAATTTGATTTTACATACGGTTTACTATGTTTAATTTGGTTGTGCGCAGCTATTTCAATCTCACCGACAAATCCCAATTTACTGAAAATCAACCGTTTGATATGACAGCACGTTTCATAAAAAAGCACTATCGCAAAGGGGGCGTGCTCTTGAGGACAGTTTTGAAATTCAATAGGACATATTCTTACCGCAAGGAAAAGGGGATAAGTCAAAGGCTTTTTAGAAAGCGATTGACTTATCCCCTTAAAAACTGTCCTTTAGAGTAACACTCTAACAACGGTTTCCTCTTATATTACGCATGATTCCATTATACGAAGCAATCCCCAAAGGGCTTGATATCGGGCTCACCATGAAGCTCCTCATAATCAGGACCAAGGAAGCAGGCAAAGGTGGCCATCTCGTTAAAGCCCATAGCACGGTAATCGGCAATATCCTTCTGCATAGCCGCTATGCTCTCGGACGTAAAGGCAAAGGCCTGCGGGGGCTTCTTCCACTTTGAGAACAGAGAGTTATCCAGCCAGTATTCGAGGACTCTGGCATTCTCCGTACCGAAATACGCACACAGCTCCTTGGTCATACGGATTTCCTCTGCCACAAATACAGGGTCGGCATCGGTCTTGGATTTCTCAATAGGCGCATACTCCAAAAATAGACCGTCCTTGTTGCAAGGCATGGTGGGAAGTCTCATGGTATCGTAATAAGCGAGATACGCCAACGTAGCATTCGGATTATCCTGACGAAGACCTGCCAAGATGTGCTCGCAGAACAGCATTTGCTGGTCGGCGGTGGTCATATGGTGGCACTGGGGGCAATGGCATGCCTTGTTGCGGCTGTCGTCCATCCAAAAGTAGTAGCGGTCGGTGGAGCGGTATAGGCGGCGTGCCGTATCACGGGCACGCTCCACAGCCATAGCCATAGCCTCTTTGTTCGATATGCAGAAGTTGCTGTCAGCCACACGCTCGCCTTCCTCGTTCATACGGAAGTATTCGGGATGCGTATCAAAAAGCTCTCGGGGCACCAAGTATCCTGCGGCATGGAATTCGTATTCCACACGCATACCTCTGTCGTATGCCTTGTCTACGAGGGAGCGGAATTGCTCAGTGCCGCACAGATCGAGGAGCTCTGCGAGCGAGGTAGGAGCCTCTTTGCCGCCTCGCGGGTGGATACCGATAATATCAATGCGATGGCTTGCCGCACGGTCTACCCATGCCTGCGTCAGCTCGTCGGGATGGATCAAAACACTGCTTGTCATTTGGTTACCTCTTTTAGCATTTCTGTGCCGTTATTATAGTACTCTTTGGCTGTTTTGTCAATAGCAAAACAACTTTCGCTAAAGAAATGTTAAGGGCAGTTTCTGAAATGTAATAGAATATGTTACCTACCGACAGGAAGACAGAAGATGCTTTGCGTTTTCTGTCCTCCTTGATTGTTTAGTGGGCGTCAGAGCGCTTCCTTTGTTTAAAGGGATACTTGTTTACATTCATCTCTAACTTATCAATTTTCCTGACAAGCACTGCATTTGTGTACATAAACGCGAAATACGGCATACCTCTTTCAAGATATGCCGTATCCCCCAAAACTGTCCTTTAGAGTGACACTCTAAGGGATAGTGCTTTATCTTTTCTCTCGAATAGAAATAATCAAATTTTGAATCGCTTGAATTTGAGAATGGGTCAAACCCTCCGTATCTAATATTACCCGCGGCTCCGCCAATTCCTTCCCCAGTAAATAATCTGTGCTGCACTTGTAAACATTCGCCAATTGAAGAAGAACCTCGGTACTTGGTGTCCGCTCCCCTGTTTCATATCCCGAAACGATCGACGGCGAAACCTTGATTTTTTCTGCCACTTGCTTTTGTGAATATCCGTATTTAGCGCGAAGTTCCTGCAGTTTCTTCGGTAACCCCTTAATCAATGTGTTTGCCACCCGCTCTCAATGTGTTATCATTACCTACATTTTACCACCCAAAGCACCACAATAGGTGTTTATATCATCCCCCGAAAGTGTTGACAAAATCCATTCTTTTCGTTATAATATGAGTAACAGATTTCAGTCGACCAAGGCTTGATTTTTTAAGGAGAATCCGGATGGATAAAGAATATAGACTTGTGGTAGCGGGTTGCCGAGATTATAATAATTATCCGAACGCAGCAAAAGAAATCAAAAAGCAAATCAAAGAACTTGGTTTTGGCTACTCTGTCATAATTGTGAGCGGGGGAGCAACCGGAGCGGATGCGCTTGGCGAGAAGTTCGCCCGGCAGCACCGTCTGAAAATTGAAAGATTTCCCGCCGAGTGGAACAAGTACGGAAAATCGGCAGGTCCTCGCAGAAACGAACAAATGACGCAAGTTGCGGATGGGGTTATCGTATTTTGGGACGGACAATCTCGAGGAACAAAAAGTATGATTCAATGTGCTAAAAAATACAATAAGCCATGTCGAATCATTAATATATAATTTTTTTACTATTTGTGGTTGAATTGCGATTGCTGTAATCGACAACCATCCTCCACAAATAATAGAGTTCCGATTATGCAACTGTATAAAGTATGATTGAAAGCAAAAAGATTATGCATCAATAAATCCCTTCTCAAGGTTGACAAACCATTGTTTTAATGTTACAATGAAAAAACAACACATACAGCCCAACCAAGCGGAGGAAAAAATGAAAAAGTCAAATACATTACTCTTTACCATTGTCATCGCCCTTCTTTCGTGTTCTCTTCTCTTCACCGCGTGCGGCAAATCGGACGAAAACGACGGCTCCGATGAAACCACAAGTCAAACCGAAGAATCCAATAACGCATCAGAGTCCGAAAGCGCCACGGAAGGCGAGACCGACGCGGAAACCGAGGGCTCGAAGGAGAACGATACCGACACCGAGACCGAAGCTTCGACAGAGACCGAAACAGAAACCGAGACCGAAGGCTCCACGGAAACCGAAGCGCACATTCATGCTTTCGGTGAGTGGTCTACCGTCCAAAGCGCCACCTGCACCGAGGACGGCGAACAGCAAAGAACCTGTGTCTGCGGCGAGCGTGAAACACAAAAGATCACAGCCCTCGGTCATACCGACGGTGACTGGATCACCGACAAGGAAGCTACCTTTACCGAGACGGGCACCAAACATCAGATCTGCGCCGTCTGCGGTGTGACTCTTTGCGAAGAGGAAATTCCCGTCAAGGCTTCCTATGGTCTTGCCTATCGCGTTAACCCCGACGGCGTGACCTGTGTGATCACCGGTATGGGAACCTGCACCGATGAGGAGCTTCGCATTCCTTCGGTGATCGACGGCTATACCGTGGTCGGAATTGAATCCAGAGCCAATCTTGCCGCCGCCACCATTGTCTGTCCCAAGACTCTTGAAACAGTCGGTAGCTGGGCCTTCGCCGGCAACTATATGCTGACAAGCATCACCTTCCAAGGTCTCACCTCCATCGGTGACAGCGCCTTTGAGGGATGCGGCAATCTCTCCGAGGTGAATCTGCCCGAAGGACTGATCAGCATTGGCAACAGCGCTTTCTATCGTTGCAACTCTCTTACCAAAATCACGCTTCCCCAAAGTGTCACCACCCTTGGCAGCAATGCTTTTACAGAGTGTTTCCAATTGGATTCCGTTATTCTTTCCGAAAACATCACCGCCATCGGCGCCTATGCTTTCTCGTATTGCACCGCGCTTACCGAGATCAAGCTGCCCGCCAATGCCACACAGATCGGCAACCATGCCTTCTATTCCTGCGAAAAGCTTGTCAAGGTCACCTTCCCGAGCAATCTTGTCTCGATCGGCAACGAAGCCTTCCGCTACTGCATGGCTCTTACCGAGGTCAAGCTTCCCAACAGCGTCACCTCGCTTGGCAAATATGCCTTCTCGGGATGCTTTAAATTGCAGACCCTTACTCTCTCCAACAACCTCACCGCCATCGGAGATCAGGCATTCTCTTCTTGCTTCGAACTGACCTCCGTCACGGTCCCCAACAGTGTAACCACCATCGGCGACTGGGCCTTTATGAACTGCACCGCACTGAACTCGATCACCCTCCCCAACAGCATCACCGCCATCGGGGACTGTGCGTTCATGGGCTGTGAAAGTCTCGCCTCCATCTCTCTCCCAAGCGGACTTACCGCCATCAACGACTATCTGTTCTCCGGCTGCGCGCTCCTTTCCGAGATCACGCTTCCCGAGAGCATCCAAAGCATCGGAAACGGCTCATTTGAATACTGTGCCGCCCTTGCTAAAATCACCATTCCCAAAACCGTCACCGCCATCCACTACCGAGCCTTTAACGACAGCAAGGCTCTCGTAGATATCCATTTCAGCGGCACCAAGACCGAATGGGAAACGCTTGGCATGGTCATGTTCACCCACTCCTACACCGTTCACTGTTCCGACGGCAATATTGAAAATGAGCGGTAACTCCGAGGCGCCTGCGGGCGCGGGGAGGTCGCTTTTTTGAAAAAAAGCTCCGCAAAAAACTTTTGATCCGCGCCCTTACGGAAGTTTGAGCGAACACACTGCACCCCATAGGGAATCGCTATGTTCGCACAAATTACAAAAAGGGCGCGGATCAAAAGTTTTTGCGGAGCTTTTTTCAAAAAGCGACCTCCCCGCGCCCGCAGGCGCCTCGGAGTTACCGCTTATTTTCAATATTGATAATCCATATAGGCTTTTTCGGCAAGGTGGTTATCGATGAGTGTGCGGATGCCGTTCATATCGGTCTTGGAGAGAAAAATTTGGGGATAGTTGGTGGTGGCGTTTTGGTAGGTGTAGAATTTTTCGATAAATTTTGAAAAGCTAAAGAAATAGGACATTCCGCTCTCTCGAAGTGACGAATTGTTACAGAAATCATAGGGTTGATTCATGGCGGAATCGCCGGTCAGTGCGCAGTAGGTCATCACGGTGGTGATATAACCCGAAAGCTGGTTGGGATGGTAGCCGTCCTTTGCGCTCTTTCGAATAACAAAGGTGTTTTTCTCGTAAATGTTTGCGGAATTGGGGACGACCGTTTCTCCATTGATCAGATCCATCACCAATCCGCCCCAGTCTACGACGATCAATCCTTCCTCCGACGCAAGGGTCTTAAGAGAATTGAGGAGTGCCTTTTGCAAGGTGGGGGTGCTTCCGATGGTACCATAGGCGCTGTAAGGCACCAGACATACAAATTGAACCTCGGGATTGGCTGCGCGGAAAAACTCCATAACGGTCTTTACCTCTTTGGCAAAGTTATTGCTACTGGTCTCGCCCGATCCGGCTTGAATGACCACATAGTCATAATTGCGATCGGTGAGATATGCCTTATGATCCTCGTTGTTACAGCCGCGATCCGCCGAGCAATCGCCGCCAAACAGATGGGCGAGGCTGTGACCACCGAATGTCCAGTTAGTCACCTGTACCTTCATGCCGTTGGCCTTACAAAGCTGGTAGAAATAACCCTTATCGCCCGTTCGGCTTTCCTGAGTCAAATATTTTTGCGATTTTTCCAACACGGTTTGACCGTAGTAAGTGTAAGAATTCCCGATAAAGATGATCTTCTTCCCGTCCAAAGATCGGATCTGCGTCGGCTCCATACCGCTTCCCCCTTCATCTTGGCTCTCGCTCTCTTTATTTTCTTCGCTTTCCGCCGTCTCGGTCTCACTCTCTGTCTCGGTTTCTGTTTCTGTTTCTGTGACCGCTGATGACTCGGTCTCGGTCTCCTCCGTTTCGGTGATATCTGTCGATTCCGTTTCGCTGTCCTCTGCACTTCCGCAAGCAACAAAGCAAAGACAAAGCGCAAGTCCCAACAAGAACGCAATCAGCCGTTTTTTTGAAAATTTCATAAATCTTCCTCCAATTTGTTCATTTCCCCTTGATTATATCACGGTTTTCTGATATAATCAAATACAAATATGTTGATATAATTTATAAAATTTCCGTTATATATTTTTAAAAAAGGAGGGCTATCATGCGCCTGTCGGAAAAATATGCATACGAGGTATATGAAAAAAAGAGCTTCTCTCTCGCCGCCAAGGCGCTGTTTATCTCTCAACCCGCATTGAGTGCCACGGTAGCCAGGCTGGAGCAGGAGCTGGGTTTTCGCCTGTTTGAACGCAGCAAGGGAAGCACGGTCAAGGTCACACCGCGCGGACAGATCTACATGGATATGCTGGAGGAAATGCGTTTTTGCGAGGAAACTATGCTAAAGAAACTGGAGCAATACGATCGCGCCCCCTCGGAACGCCTGCGGATCGGCACCATGATGTATACGGCCTATTCCCTGATCCCCGAAGTGCTGCGGCGCTTTCACCAACAGTTTCCCGATGTTTCAGTGGATTTGAATTTGGGAACCGTGGGACCTCACGGGGTCTTGCATGACAAGCTGGAGAGCGGTGGGCTGGATCTTCTCTTGAGCTATCGACCCGAGGATCGTTTTGAAAGCTTCCCATTGCTTTCCGAACGTTTTTGGGTCGTCATGCGACGCGACCTGCCGTGTGCAAAGATGTTGGAGCCGTATTCCATTACCCGCGAAAATGTCCTGCGCGGCAATTTCTCCGACGAGCAGAAACTCCCCTCGCTGTCCTTACTGGATCCCGTGCCGTTCATTGGAGACAACTGCTTCTCCTATTCTCATTGGCAGTCCTCCAAACGTCTTGGCTCGCATTACAGCTTCTCAAAATTTTCTGTTTCGGATTCGCGGCACAAGGAGGTACATTACCATCTGATGCTGGCAGGTCTCGGCGCAGTCGTTGCCACCGATTTGCACATCGGCAACCCACTTTTTGACCGAGACGATCTGATCTTTCTGCTCCCCGAGATGCAGAGCGACCACACAACGCTGTACCTGCTCCACCGAAAAGGCGAACGGCTTGGACAAACGGCGCAACAGTTCATCAACGTACTCGTCGAATGCTGCCGTGAGATCTCGCAGGCACCCCACGAATGGTCGCCCCATCCATCGTCAGCGGTGAAAAAGAATTGAAGACATTTGTCTCGGAAACCGTTTCGCGGCAAAAAAATCGAGGAAAGCGTTTCTGCCTTCCTCGTTTTTTTATTTGTCTGTTTTCTCAAGAAACAATCACATACATGGTGATAACAACCACCATGAAAACGATTGCAACCACCGCAGTGAGAGTTGCCAAGAACTTCTCCTGCTTGGTGCTCTTGCTGCCCTTGCCAAAGAAGGTCTCAGAACCGCCGGCGATGCTGCCGGAAAGCTTCTTATCCTTGCCGGACTGCACCAAAACAGCCACGATAAGGAACAACGCCATAGCAAGAAGCAAGCCTCCGAAAATATACTCAACCATTTTTATATCCTCCAAAAGATTCGTTACGCAAAACGCGCATTATTTCCATAGTTCTTACATTCTACCACAACTCAAACAAAAAATCAAGTGTTTTTTAAAAATTTCTTTTGACAATTCGGTTTTCTCTTTACAAAGCTGTTTTTTTGTGATAAAATAAGGTGTATCATCAATTTTCAGAAAGGGATTTCCATGACACCTCTTGATTACAAGAAAAAATTTATTGAGATCTACAACGCCAAGATCAAACGCGAGGGTGCCGACAAGCTGTTGGCTTTCTTGGAGGAAAGTGACTTCTTCACCGCCCCCGCCAGCACTCGCTATCACGGCTCCCATCCCGGCGGGCTTTGCGAGCACAGCATCAATGTCTATGAGTGCCTCTGCGACTACCTCAAGCGCCCCCGTGTCCGTGAGCGGTACGGCATGGACTACAGCGAGGAAACGATCGCCATTGTCTCGCTTCTGCACGATATCTGCAAAACCAACTTTTATGTAGAGACCACCCGAAACGTCAAGGAAGACGGCGTTTGGAAGACGGTTCCCTACTATTCCATCGACGATCAGTTGCCCTACGGTCACGGCGAAAAATCGGTCTACATGGTGTCGGCTTACATGAAGCTGACCCGCGACGAAGCCTTCGCCATCCGCTATCACATGGGCTTTTCCGAGAGCAACAACGTCACCTACATCAACAATGTGGGGAAAGCTTATGAAATGTTCCCCATCGCCTTCGCCGTTTCGGTAGCCGATATGGAGGCATCCTATTATCTGGAAGAAGTGGGTAAATAATCGCCCCATTTATAAAATTTAAAACAAACGGAGGATCCCATCATGATCTATACCATTGAAAACGAGTATATCAAGGTCGACTTTTCCGACCGCGGCGCCGAGATGATGTCCCTTTTGGGCAAAAAGTCGGGCTTTGAATACCTTTGGCAGGGCGACGCCACCTACTGGGCAAGCCGCGCCACGGTTCTCTTCCCCATCTGCGGTCGATTGACCGAGGGTAAGTACACCTTTGAAGGACAAACCTACGAAATGATCCTGCACGGCTTTGCTAAACTGTCCACCTTCTCCGTCGTCGCACACAACCGCGAGTCCATCACCTTCGAGCTTCGCGCCGACGAGGAAACGCGCAAGATGTATCCCTTCGACTTCATTTTCCGCATGACCTACACCCTGGACGGCGCTTCGGTCAAGAATTCCTTCGAGGTCACCAACCCCATGGATAAGCCCCTCCCCTTCTCGGTCGGCGGTCATCCCGGCTTCAACATTCCCTTCTGCGAGGGCGAAAAATTTGAGGACTACTACCTCGAATTCGCCTGCAAAAAAGAATGCCGCAAGCTGATCATGTCCCCCACCTGCTACTACACAGGCGAGACCGAGCCCATGCCCCTCGAGGACGGTCGCATCCTTCGTCTTGACCACAGCCTGTTCGACAACGATGCCATCTTCCTCTCCGATATGTGCAGCAAAGTCTCCCTCAAGTCCACCAAAAACAATCGCTCCGTCACGGTCAACTGGGATGACATGACCCACGTCGGCTTCTGGCAAAAGCCCCATACCGACGCTCCCTACGTCTGCATCGAGCCTTGGCACGGTGTCCCCGCCTTCGACGGCAAGATCGATGACTTCGCCACCAAAAACGAACTGATCCACCTCCCCGCCGGTGAGGTCTATCGCAACGGGTTTGTTGTGAGTGTGGAGGAGTAAGGGAACGGCGCCTGCGGGCGCGAGAGGTCGCTTTTTTGAAAAAAAGCTCCGCAAAAACTTTTCTAATGCGCCCATTTTATATTTTGAGCGAACATAGCGGTACCCCATGGGGTGCAGTATGTTCGCTCAAATTT
>JAZSPB010000066.1:0-7068 GCA_045537235.1 Eubacteriales bacterium | reverse complement strand
TGACTATAAAGCTTGTCTTCCTAAGACCGCTTGGCCTCCGACTTCGCTTTTTTGAAAAAAAGCTCCGCAAAAAACTTTTGTTCCGCGCCCTTTTGGGAGTTTGTGCGAACACAGCGGTACCCCATGGGGTGCAGGATGTTCGCTCAAACTTCATCAAGGGCGCGGGACAAAAGTTTTTGCGGAGCTTTTTTTCAAAAAGCGACCTCCCGCGCCCGCAGGCGCAAAACGTATGAAATTGATTCTATTATACACCCTCTCGCGCCGTTTGTCTACTTGTTTTGGTTAGCAATTTGAATATATTTTTCAAATATTTTGTTAACAAGCTCCAGCGGCTTTGGGGCTTTGCGCAGATAGAGGTTGATATAGGTCTTACTTCCCATGACGATCTTGAGGCTGCCGTCAAAGGCATCCGAAAGCTCTGACCAGATCTCGATGTCGATGTGGGAGGGGAAGATCTTGATGCTGTTCCCGTCCTGTTCGATGTTTTCCACACCGCAGGTCATGGCATTGCCGCGAATGAGAGCGATGGTACAGAGGTTCTTGGCGGGCTTGGGCAGCTCGCCGTAGCGGTCTACCAGTTCATCCACGATGTCATAGTAGTCGTCGACGTTGCGGATCATGGCGATACGCTTGTAAAGAGCCATGCGCTGGGAGGGGAAACGGACGTAGGAATCGGGAAGATACGCATCGAAGTCCAAGGTGATCTTACACTCTTTTTCCTCTTCCTTGACGATCCCTTTTTCCTCCAGCACCGCCTCATTGAGCAGCTTGATATACAGATCATAACCCACCGCGTCAAGGTGTCCGTGCTGTTGAGCGCCCAGAAGGTCTCCCGCACCTCGAAGCTCGAGATCTCGCATGGCGATCTTGAAGCCCGCGCCGAACTCGGCATAGTCACGCACCGCCTCCAACCGCTTTTGCGCGATCTCGGTCAGTGCTCTTCCCTGCGGATAGGTGAAGTAGGCATAGGCACGGCGAGACGAGCGTCCCACGCGACCGCGAAGCTGATGGAGCTGGGAAAGCCCCAGTCTGTGTGCGTTGTCCACAATGAGCGTGTTGGCATTGGGAATGTCGATTCCCGTCTCGATGATGCTGGTACTGATCAGCACGTCGGTCTCGCCCGTCAGCATGGAGTTCCAGATATCCTCCAGCATCTCCTTATCCATCTGACCGTGGGCGATACGGATGGACGCATCGGGGATGGCCGCCTTGATCTTGGCGGATACGGTGGTGATCGAATCGATGAAATTGTGCATATAGAAGACTTGACCGCCCCGTCGAAGCTCGCGGCGAATGGCCTCCATGATGATCAGATCGTCGTCCTCCAGCACATAGGTCTGCACAGGCAGACGGTCACCGGGCGCCTCATCCAGCACCGAGATGTCGCGGATACCGCCCATGGCCATGTTGAGGGTTCGGGGGATGGGGGTCGCGGTCAGTGTCAGCACATCGATATTGCCCGCCATCTGCTTGATCTTTTCCTTTTGCGCCACACCGAAGCGCTGCTCCTCGTCCACGATGAGAAGACCGAGATCGCGGAATTCCACGTCCTGCGAGATCAGTCGGTGGGTGCCGATGATGATGTCGATCTCGCCGCGCTTGAGACGGCGAAGGGTCTGGGCGATCTGCTTGGGCGTGCGGAAACGGGACACCATGTCGATCTCCACGCCGAAGCCGCGCATACGGCTCATGGCCGTCTGATAGTGCTGAAGTGCCAAAATGGTGGTCGGCACAAGAATGGCTACCTGCTTACCGCCCAGCACCGCCTTGTATGCCGCACGGAAGGCAACCTCAGTCTTGCCGTAGCCCACGTCGCCGCACAGGAGACGGTCCATCGGCACCGCCTTGACCATGTCCTCCTTGATATCTTCAATGGCATCGAGCTGGGCGCCCGTTTCTTCGTATTCAAAGGCGCCTTCAAAATCGCGTTGCAGCTCGTCGTCCTCGGGGAAGGCAAAGCCCTCCTTGCGCATACGCTCGGCATACAGACGGATCAAGTCCTTGGCGATGTCCTTGACCGCCGCCTTGGCCTTTGACTTGGCGCGTCCCCACTCGCCGCCGCCGAATTTGGACAGCTTGACAATACCGTCCTCCGAACGTGCGCCGATATATTTGGACACCATATCCAGCTTTTCCACAGGCAAAAACAGCTTGTCGCTGCCCGCGTACTGGATGTTGATATAATCCTTGGTCACACCGCCCACCGTCATCTTTTCGATCCCGCGATAGATACCGATACCGTAGGCCTCGTGAACCACATAATCGCCTTCTTCAAGATCCGCCGCCGAAAGGATGGCTTCCGCTCCCTTCTTGCGTTTGCCGCGCGACTTGAGCTTGCCCGAGACCGCAAGCGAGCCACTCTTGGCATCGGGATTGGTGGACAGCACCGTCAGCTTGGGAACCGTCAGCTCGAAGCCGCGCAAAAACTCGCGCCATACCACCGCGATCTCCCCTGCCTCGGGCATGGAGCCGTCGTCAAGCCGCGCGTGCATCTCGCGGTCGCGCAAAAGTCCCGTAAAGTTCTTGGCAGAGGTCTCATTTTCCGCCACGATGATGACGCGGAAGCCGCTTTTTACATAGTCGGACACGTCCTCCATCAAAAGCTCCGGCTTGTCGGCATAGGTGACGATGTGCTTGGTGCGGAAGGTGAACAGACCGCCCAGCTTCTCGCCCGACAGCCCCTGCGCGATCGAATCGATCTGCAAGGTGACATTTTTGGCAAGGAAGGTGTTATATTCGGCCGTGACCTTGGAATAGTCGGCATACTTGGCCGCAATGGTGCCGCCCTCCAGAAGGTCGGTCACGGTCTGCGCCACCTGCCATTCGTTGGCCTTCAGACGGTCGGCAATGGCATTGACACCGCGCAAAAGGACGGTGGTACGCCCTGCGAAATAGTCCAAAAGGCTCACCTTTTCGGGATAGATGAGCGAGATATATTTATCGGCAAATTTGAGGTCGCTGTCGCCGTTCTCCACAGAGGCATCCACCGCCGCGATCTCTGCGGTCAGGTTGGTACACGCATCGGGATTTTTCGAGCGCTTGAACTGGGCGGCAAGGGCGTCGCGAATCGTGCCGAGCACATATTCGTTGAGCACCACCTCACGGGCTGGGGGGAATTCGATGCCGTCCACATTGCGGAGAAACCGCTGGGTCTCCACATCAAAGGGTCCGATTCGGTCGACCTCGTCGCCAAACAGCTCCACGCGATAGGGCATGGGACGCGCGGAAGGCTCCTCATCGCCGTCGGTCGCACAGGCGGGGGGGAAGATGTCGAGAATGCCGCCGCGAATGGCGAACTGACCCGCGCCGTCCACCATGTCCACGCGGACATAACCCGCCGCCACAAGACGCGCCGCCATCTCGGACAGCTCCACGGGCGTATCAAAGTCGATGCGGATCGTGTGCTCCGCCATGACCTCGGGCGGCATGGTAAAGCCCAGGGCCGCATCGGGGGTGGTGACCACCGCGTCAAACATTCCGCGCATCATGCCAAACAGCACACGAAGCCTCTCATGCTCATACTCATGGGAGGCGGTAATGTTATAAAAATTCAAGTCTCGCGGTCCAAAGAAGGTGGCGCGAAGACCAAAGCGACAAAGCATATCGACGGTACGCACACAGTCCTTCTCCTCGGCACACACCACCAGCGCACAGGCGGCGTTTTCCATCCCGCGAGCCCCCTCGGAGCGACGTCGTTTCAAGTCCTCCAGCAGTGCCACATACACCGCGTCCGCCGCGCCGTCGCAAAGCCCCGTGGCCGCGATACGCAACGGCTTGACCGCCGCGAATGCCACCTCCGCCGTGTGCAAAAGGGCGCGGTATTCTTTGTCAAGTCGAATACTTTCTGTTAATATACTCATATAAAAACCTTTCGGTAGGGTTGACGATCCGCGCCGCTCACTTGACCATATCGGTCAGTTTCCGTGCGGCTTTTGCAGCTCGCTCAAGAAATTCTATCGGGGAAATATCGCTGTAGATGTCCGAATTTTCGGTCATGACCTCCAACATCAGTGTTCCTTCAAAGGGGAATTGTCCAAGCTGCGCCGCCACCTTTTCGAAATCCAAGGTGCCGTCAAAGGGCAACAGGTGGCTATCTTGATTATAAACGCCGAAATTGTCATGCAGATGCACACAGATCAATCGGTTGCCGAACAGCGGCATATATTGGCGACCCGGGGTGAAGCAGCCCTCGTGACCGCAGTCCCAGCAGAAGCCCGCCACACTTTCGTCGAAGGTCTCCATCGCCCATGCCAAATTGGCCAGCTTGCGCTGATTTTCAAAGGCGATCTTTACCTTTTTCGAAGCTGCATATTCCACCAACCGCGAAAAGCGGTCGCGCCCGATATCGGTGACGGGCGGTGCCTTCTCGCCCGAGGAAAGATGAACCACCGCGATCGGCGCTCCCATCTCGGTGCAGCAATCGACCGTGTGCTTGAGTGTCTCAAGAACGATCTCGCCGTCCTCACCCTCCCCCCATATGGCATTGATGTTGCGGAACGGGGCATGGAGAGTCTCACAGTATATGCCGTATTTTTCGAAGAGCGCTGTCAGCTCTTTTTGTTTCTCCTGATTGGACGGAGAAGAGAAGGTTGCCGAAAAGCCCAGCTCGGAGATGGTCTTGATATACTGCTCATCCGTCAGTCCTTTTACGGCGTGAAGATTGATCCCTATCTTTTTCATTGCGATACCTTCCATTCTTTTCTTTATTTACTGTTGCACACCTGCACAGCACTCTCAACGTCGCCCGCAAGATAGCGGAGCACACCGTCATATGCCTTTTCAAAGCAAGCAAACAGTGCCTTTTGCTCGTCCTTCGAAAATTCGGACAGCACCCAGTCGGCCATATCGTAATCGGGATGGGGCTTGGCGCCTACACCGAATTTGACACGGGGGAACTCCTGCGTCCCCATAAGAGTGGTGATGCTGCGAAGTCCCTTTTGACCGCCGTCACTTCCCTTGGAGCGCATACGGACACGTCCCACGTCCAAGGAAACATCATCGGAAAAGACGAGAATGTTTTCGGCGGGGATCTTATAGAATTTTGCCGCCTCGGAGACCGCCTCGCCCGAAAGATTCATAAAGGTCTGGGGCTTCATCAAAAGGACGCGCTTACCGCCCACCTCGCCGTCGCCCACAAGCGCCTTGAATTTCAGACGATCCACGCGGATATTCGCGCGCTGTGAGAGGTAGTCCATCATCAGAAAACCCGCGTTGTGACGGGTGTTATAATATTTATCTCCGGGGTTGCCGAGTCCCACGATGAGGTGGGTCACGGACTTACCGGCGCTCTGCTCATGCCCCGCAGAGATCTCCTTGAATATATCAAAAATATTTCCCATTTTTACCGTTTCCTTCCTTGTTTATGCATTGGGAAGATAGCCGCCCCCCACAGAACCGCCAAAGCATCGACTTCATATGTATTCATATGTAATAGGGAGCTCTTTTGCAAAGATCATTGGTATATCCTCCCCTTTATTTCTCTTTCGTAAATATTCCGTTCAGCACCTTGTTGCCGCGAATCAGCGTAATAAGCGCAGTAGACAGCACCGCACCCGCGACAGCCTGTACACCGTTGCCCGGAAGAGAGGCCACTGCCGACACCGCACCATAGAGAATGCTCTCATAGACAAAATAGCCGCCGATCATGATGATCTCGCCACACACAGCCGCGGATGTGTGCGCCAATATCCGTCTTCCCATATGTACCGAGGATCCCACCAACATCGAACCGACAAAATAAGCCGCCACCGCCATCAGCGCTTTGATGAAAAAGGTTGCGGGTGCATATAGTCCGTAGCCCAGAGCCAAATCGGCCAAAGCTGTGCCGAGTCCGGCGGCCACCGCGCCCCAAAGAGGACCTAAAAGCCAACCGGACAACAGCACGAAACAGTCGCCAAGGTTACCATAACCCACCACGGGAAGAGGAACCGAAATCATGGTCATGCCGAAACTGATCGCCGCGAAAAGTGCCGCTGTCACCATTTTTTTTGTGTGCACTATGGTTTTTTGCTTTTTGGAATCTTTCATTTTATTTAACCTTCTTTCGGATGTAGATTTAACGGGGGGAACGACGGGGGAGGTCGCTTTTTGAAAAAAGCTCCGCAAAAACTTTTGATCCGCGCTCCACTTGAGGCCGGTGCGAACATAGTGGGGTTGGTATTGTTGGGTCAATATCTTAATAGCATGGGGGGAGGGGGATCAAAAGTTTTTTGCGCACTTTCGAAGAAAGTGTTGCTTTTCTTTCAAAAAAGCGACCTTCACCGTAAGCCAATTCTCACCCATTTTGTTATTATATGTCAATTCGCTCATTTTGTCAACCAAATCCTGTTTTTCAGGGGCTTTTGTTCACAGAAAATTTACAAAAACGATCATTTATTGCGTTTCAAGGACTGGTAAATTCGGGAAAAATGTGATATAATAACTGTTGCGATTCTCCCGTTATTAATTTATCAATCTTTCGGTTCGGGAGAAACGCCCCTACACAGTTTACAAATATTCTTTAATATGGAGGAAAACAAAATGGCAAAGAAGTATTGCTATCTCTTCTCCGAGGGTAACGCCAATATGCGCGAGATCCTTGGCGGTAAGGGAGCTAACCTCGCAGAGATGACCAACATCGGTCTTCCTGTTCCCCAGGGCTTCACGATTTCTACCGAGGCCTGCACCCAGTACTATGAGGACGGCCGTCAGATCAATGATGAGATCATGGCCGAGATCATGGAGTACATCGTAAAGATGGAGGGTGTAACCGGCAAGAAGTTCGGTGACCTTGAGAACCCCCTTCTCGTTTCCGTTCGTTCCGGTGCTCGTGCATCCATGCCCGGTATGATGGATACCATCCTTAACCTTGGTCTCAACGAGGAAGTTGTTGAAGTTATGGCTAAGAAGTCGGGCAATGCTCGTTGGGCTTATGACTGCTACAGAAGATTTATTCAGATGTACTCCGACGTTGTTATGGAAGTTGGTAAAAAGTACTTTGAAGAGCTTATAGATGCAATGAAGAAGGAAAAAGGCGTTTCCTTGGACGTTGAGCTTACAGCTGATGACCTTAAAGAACTTGCAGGTCAG
>JAZSPB010000083.1:0-17735 GCA_045537235.1 Eubacteriales bacterium | reverse complement strand
GGCACTTGTCCAAATCTTTCGCGCGAAGGCGCGTCCCAATGACTAAAGCATGGCACCACTAACCACGATGCGAGGCAGAGACAATCCCGTTGCGAAGCAGTTAGTTTAGGGCGAGGAATCGTTAAATCTCGCCCCTAAGAGAGGGAGAGTCGCGAGAGGGGGAGAGTCAGCGGCCGCGGGAGCGGACGCCTTCCCCTCTTGCGTGCCTTTTCTTGGTTACTTCTTTGGGCAAGCAAAGAAGTAACGAAAACTTTGATGTAGCTCTAACATCAGTTAGTGCCGCCTTTCTTTGGGCAAGCAAAGAAGTAACGAAAACTTTGATATAGCACTAACATCAGTTAGTGCCGCCTTTCTTTGGGCAAACAAAGAAAAAACAGAACCTTTAATGTAGCACTAACTCCGGTTAGTGAGAATCCCCCCAACCAAAAGAGAGGAGCCCCCAAACCATGATCAAAATCAACCACCTAACCAAAACCTTCGGCGAGATAAAAGCCGTAAACGACCTAAGCTTTCGTGTCAAGAAAGGCGAACTGTTCGCATTCCTTGGCGTCAACGGCGCAGGAAAATCCACAACAATAAACATAATGTGCGGTCAACTGTCCAAAGACAGCGGAAGCATCATAATCGACGACATCGATCTGGATCAAAACGTAGATCGAATTAAACGCGAACTTGGCGTAGTCTTCCAAAACTCAGTCTTGGACGCCGCGTTAAACATCTACGATAACCTGGAGAGCCGTGCCGCCCTGTATGGCATTGCAGGCGCGTCCTTCCGCGAACGCCTGACCGAACTTGCCACTATGCTTGAGTTTGAGGATCTCCTCAAACGTACCGTCGGAAAACTGTCAGGCGGTCAACGCAGACGAATCGACATCGCAAGAGCACTCCTCCACAAACCCAAGATCTTAGTTCTCGACGAGCCAACCACCGGTCTGGATCCGCAGACACGAAAAATCCTGTGGAATGTCATATCCGAACTCCGAAAGACCCAAAACATGACGGTCTTTTTGACCACCCACTACATGGAAGAGGCCGCCGATGCCGATTATGTGGTTATCCTTGACAGCGGAAAAATCTCGGCAGAGGGAACGCCTCTCGAACTCAAAAATACATATACAGGCGATTTTATCACCCTCTACGGAATCGACGAAGCAACCGTAAAAACCTTGGGAATAGAATATGAAAGACTCCGCGATGCCTACCGATTGTCGGTTCCCAACACCGCGGCAGCTACCGAGCTGATCGTAAAACATCCCGGTATATTCCGCGACTATGAGATCACCAAGGGAAAAATGGATGACGTTTTCCTCGCAGTCACGGGAAAGACGCTTAATAACAATGCGGGAAATTGACAGGAGGTGCGAAAAATGAACGTAACGATTGCTCTTATCAAACGAAATATCAAGCTGTTTTTCAAGGATAAAGGAATGTTTTTCACCTCGCTGATCACCCCCGCGATCCTGCTCGTCCTGTATGCTACCTTCCTCGGCAATGTCTATAGGGATAGCTTTACACTAAACCTGCCCGAAACGGTGAAGATATCCGAAAACCTGATCGAAGGCTTGGTGGGCAGTCAGTTGGTCTCTTCTATTCTTGCCGTGTCATGCGTGACTGTGGCCTTTTGCTCCAATTTTCTGATGGTGCAGGATAAGGCCAACGGAACCATTAAGGATCTTCGAATCTCGCCCGTGAAATCCGCCGCGCTTTCCATGAGCTACTACATAGCAACCTTGATCTCCACCCTCATGATCTGCTTTGTGGCAACCGCCATTTGCCTTGGGTATGTGGCCATAGTAGGATGGTATTTGTCGGTGACCGACGTGCTTTTGCTGTTCCTCGATATCCTTCTCCTCGTTTTATTCGGTACAGCACTTTCCTCGATCATCAATTTCTTCCTTTCGACCCAAGGACAGATCTCTGCCGTCGGTACCATCATCAGCGCCGGCTACGGCTTCATCTGCGGCGCCTATATGCCCATCTCCTCCTTCAGTGACGGTCTTCAAAAGGTGATCTCCTTCTTGCCCGGCACCTACGGAACATCCCTCGTCCGCAATCACGCCATGCAAGGCGCACTCGACAAGCTGCATTCCGAAGGCATCCCCACCGAAATGATCGACCAAATAAAAGACTCTCTGGACTGTAACCTGTACTTCTTCGGAACCCGCGTCGAGCTTCCCGCCATGTACCTCATTCTCACCTCAACCGTCATCGCCCTGATCGGCATCTATATCCTCATAAACTCCTTCAAAAAGCAATCGGTGTGACGCCGTTGAGTTGTAAGTTGCGGAGGGGAGGGCGCCTGCGGGCGGGGGAGGTCGCTTTTTGAAAAAAGCTCCGCAAAAACTTTTGATCTGCGCCCTTGATATAGTAAGAGCGAACATACTGCACCCCATAGGGTACGCTATGTTCGCTCAAACTTTCATAAGGGCGCGGATCAAAAGTTTTTTGCGGAGCTTTTTTTCAAAAAAGCGACCTCCCTCGCCCGCAGGCGCCCTCCCCCTCGCAACTTGTAACTCAACGGCGTCACACCGAGATGCTTTTTGAAGATGCGGATGAAGTAGGAGCAGTCGTTAAAGCCGCAGTCATAGCAGGCTTGGGTCACGTCGGCGCCTTTGTCCAGAAGATCTTTGGCCAATGCGATCTTTTTGGTTTGGATGTAGTGCTTGAGGGGGGTGCCGATGTGGCTGCTGAAATAGGTGGAGAGGTATTGGGGGGTGATGCCGAGGGAGGAGGCGATCTCGGTGGTGGATTGCAGGGTGGCGGTGTTGTCGGCTACATAGGTCAGGATCTGTTTCAAAAGCTTGGGGGTGTGAGTGATGTTTCCCGAGGATGGGGGCGTTTGTGTGAGGTAGTGGTTGATCTCGTCCAAGAAGCGAAGAAAGAAGCTGAAGGCACGCAATTGATCGTTGTGACCGTCTCGAAAGCAATCGCTGATGGCATACAGCATTTGCAGGATGCTTTGGCGCGTTTCGGCATCAAAGGAGATCAGGTTGCCAACACCTGAAGGTTTGTTGAGGATGGGCGCCAGAGGATCGAGGTGCATGGACTCAAAGGTTTTCAAGTCGACGAGAAAATAAAAGCGTTCGTACGGCGTTTCTTTGAGGGGCAGGGCTTTGTGTACTTCCAGCGGATTGATGACGATGATATCACCGCAGTGCAGGTCGTACAGAGAATTTTCCACGATGTACCGATGATCGCCCGAGATGTAAACGTAGATCTCCACATAGTTGTTGATGTGCAATACATGATTTTCGGGTTTGTCGAGTGTCTTGAGATGGGCAAAGCGAATGGGGACGGTGTCGTACATGACCGTAATATCTGCGTTCCGCTCGATTTGTTGGTTCATAAGATCACCTCGCATTAAAAAAGTACCATTTATTGCTTAAAAGTTCCTATTCATAAAACTATTTTTGTGTTACTATAATAACACACCCTTGGTTTTTTGTCAAGGAGACAAAGGGAAAAAGAGGTGAAAGATCATCACAAATGAGATAAAAACCGTGACACGGGAGGTATATGACGTCATTGTGGTGGGCGGAGGAATCGGCGGGATCGCCGCTGCCGTCTCGGCGGCAAGGGAGGGTCTTGCAGTTCTGTTGCTGGAAAAACAGGTCAACCTCGGCGGTCTTGCGACGGGAGGATTGATCAGTTGGTACGAGCCGCTTTGCGATTCGCACGGACATCAAGTGGTGTTCGGTATCGCGGAAGAGCTGATCCGACTTTCCCTTCGTGACTGCTTTGACAGCTTGCCGAAGGCATGGGGCGGCACGGACAAGAGTGCCCCCCGACGCGAACGGTACAGCACGCGGTATTCCCCCACTGTGTTCGCGCTTGCGCCGGATGAGTATGTCACGTCAAACGGGGTTCAAATTTTGTTTGATACCTATGCAACCTATCCTGTAATGGAAGGCAATTTGTGCCGTGGGGCCATTACCGAATTTCTTTGAGTAATTAAATAACTAACAAAAACTTTGATATAGCACCAACTTCGGTTAGCGCAAAATCCCCCCATCCCCCCAAAAACCAAAACAAAAAAGGAGACCACCATGTACATTTCCATTTTTTCCGACGAATTTTACCAAGACATTTACGAAGTCCTTCCCGTCATCAAAGACTGGGGCATGACCCATGTCGACTTCCGCGGCATGATCAACGGCAAGCCGATCGAAAAACAAACCGACGAGGAACTCCACGCACTCAAAGCAGCCCTCGACAGCTACGGACTCAAACCCGGCGTTATCCAATCCTCCCTTTGTAAAGTACACCTTCCCGACCGCGAGCGTCAAGCCGCGGAGATGGAAAAACTGGAGGGGATCATTCGCGCCTCCAAAATTCTAGGCACCCCCCTCGTTCGCAGCTTCTTCTATTGGCAACATAAACAAGACGACCCCGCCTGCGGCGAGCTTGCCATGCGCCCCGATGCGTTGGCCGAGGTGCTGGAAATGTTTGCCCCCATCGCCAAGCGCGCTCGAGAAGCAGGTCTGATCTTGGGCTTTGAGAACTGCGGCGTTACTCCCGACGAGGTGATCTGCGTTCTGGATGCCCTGAAGGTTCCCGAATGGGGTATGGCTTGGGATGTTTCCAATATGTTTGAATTGCTTCCCGAGGCCGAGGGCGATTGCGTGGACTACTTTACCAAGGCGCTTGGCTATGCCAATATGGTGCACGTCAAAGCGCGCGGCGTTCCCACAATCCCCGAGCTGAAATATAAAAAGGTCCCGTGGGAAAGAGTTTTGGCGGGCGTTGCTGTCACGGGTAAGGATATGCCTGTCTCGATCGAAACTCATGTCCCCAAGGATTCGGGATTGGAAAAGATCGATACCTGCCGCCGTGTGTACGATTACGTCAAAAAGACCATCCCCGCCTCGGCACCCGGCGATATGAAGTCGGCGCTGACTCCCAAGCTGCATTTTGACCGCCCCTATGCCGACGATCCCGTTCGTATGGTCGTGGTGGGTCTGGGGATGGGCAAGAACCGTTGTGCCCAAATCTCCGATACCTGCGGCATCAAGCTTTACGGTGTCTGCGATATCAACGGGGAAAAGGCCAAAGCGGTCGGTGAAATGTATAACGTACCTTACAGCACCGACATCCATGTGTTCCTGAACGACCCTGCGGTCGAGGTCATGTATATCGTTACTCCCACGGGTACCCACTGTGATATTGCCATGCAATGCTTTGAGGCGGGTAAACACGTTCTGACCACAAAGCCTATGGATGTCAACTATCAAAAATGCGACGAGGCCATTGCTATGGCGAAGGAAAAAGGACTGATGTTCGGTGTGGACTTCGACCTGCACTTCCGAGGCCCGTTGACCGAGCTGAAGAATGCGGCAAAGAATGGCTTTTTCGGAGAGCGGATCACCTCGGCCAATATTACTCTCAATATCCGAAGGTCGCAGAAGTATTATGACGAGAACGGCAAATGGAGAGGCACATGGGCAATGGACGGCGGCGGTGCGTTCAGCAACCAGGGAATCCATGAGATCGACCGCCTGATGACCGTTCTCGGCATTCCCGATGAGGTCAGAGCGATCACCGCGACCCAGACCTTTGACATCGAGGCCGAGGACTACGGTGTGACCGAGTGGCGATACAAAAACGGTGCGACGGCACGTTTTGCTGTCACGACCTCTTATCTTGCCTCCTCTTGGTATTCCCGTGTAGAGGTCTACGGTCCCGAGGGCGCATATCTGAACGTCAGCGGCGGAGCCGAAGGAAACCATATCTATTGGTATAAGAACAATAAGTGGACCGAGGAGACCCCCTTCCCCTATCAGCGCGAGTGGCAGCAGGGAAGTGACAACTTCGCTTATTGCCTGCGGACGGGAGAAAAGCTGTTGGTGAGCGCAGAGGACGGCAGAAACGCGCGCTATGTATTGGACAAGATGTATGAAAGCGTCAACAACGGCGGTGTTTGGGTTGCCGTGGATCTTCACTGAGGGCGCTTTATGAAACATTTGATTACCGATATCCAGCGCTTTTCGCTGAACGACGGTCCCGGTATTCGTACTACGGTTTTCTTCAAGGGCTGCAATATGCGATGCCTTTGGTGTCATAACCCCGAGACTCTTTCCACGGGCGCCGACTTGATGTTTTATCCCTCCAAATGTATCGGATGCGGAAAATGTCTGTCCGCTTGCCCTGTGGGGGCGCATACCGTGGAAAACGGGATGCACGTCATCGACCGCAAGAGATGCGTAAAATGCGGCAAATGCGCGTCGGTCTGCTATGCCGAGGCGCTGGTAATGAGCGGTCGCGAGATGACAGTGGCACAGATCATGGACGAGGTGCGGCAGGATAAAGCCTATTATGACGCATCGGGAGGCGGTGTCACCCTTTCGGGCGGCGAAGTGCTTTGCCATGTGGAATTTGCCGCGGAATTGGCCCGTGCGTGCCACCAAGAGGGAATCTCGGTGGCCATCGAGACCAATTTGTCCTTGCCGTATGAGCAGATCGATCCTCTCCTTCGCGAGACCGACGTGCTTATGGCCGACCTCAAGCTGTTTGACGACGGTCAGCATCGAAAATATACCGGTCTTTCCAACCGAACAACCATCGAGAATCTTCAATGCCTCCAAAACATTCCCATGATCGTCCGCACCCCGCTGATCCCGGGCGTGACGGCAACAAGGGAGAATCTCCGCGCCATCGCGACCTTTTTGGCAGACAAGGAGAATTTGACTTACTATCAGCTTCTGAATTTCAATCCTCTCGGTGCCTCCAAGTATCGAGGGCTGGATGCCGAAAATGCCTTTGCGGATGCGCGTCCCTTTACCGACGAGCAAATGCGCGCCTTTGGCGAGATGCTTTCGGATATCCCCGTCAACGTAAAGGTAGGTGAGTAATATGTCAAGGATCCAATTCATCAATACCTATCCCGCCGACAAGCGCTACAGCTATGACGAGCGCATCGCCATTCTGCGTGCTCGCAAGGTGGAGCAGACCGCCGAAAAAGCAAGAAACGGCGGTGCCAATGAGGACGATTACGGCTTGATCGAGCAGGATGTTTACCGTTTCGAGCTGCAGCCCAACCATGAAAACGGATCGATCTACGGCTACCGTGCTTGGTCGGAGAATTATGTAAGGCTGATCGGCGGTCATCCGCTGTACTGCGATCCCATGGATGCCTTTGTAGGAAAGGGCTTTCTGTTTATGGAGCGACTTCGCCCCAAGCAGCACAAGTGGAATCCCGCCTATCCCTACGATGAGCTTAAGGAGATCTTCGCCCAATACGATATTATTTCGGGTGTGGACAATTGCCACCATTTTACCCCCGACCTCCAAATCGGCTTTGATCTGGGCTGGGGCGGTATTTTGGAGCAGCTTCGGCGCGAGCGCGATCAACACGATTCGAGCCATTACGAGTTTTACGATGCCGAGATCGCGGTGGTGGAGGCTATCATCGCCTTTCTCACGCGCATCTCCGATGAGCTGGAGGCACTGTCACACATTGAGAAAAATCCGCAATTGGCAGAGAATCTTGCCGAAATGTCCCGTGTCAATCGCCGTGTGGCGGCGGGGAGACCCGAAACCTTCCGCGAGGCGGTGCAGTGGCTGTGCTGGTTTAGTATGCTATCTCGCACTTACAATCGGGGAAGCGCGGGGGGACAGCTTGACGAAATGCTCCGCCCCTATTATGAGCGGGATGTCGAGAACGGTATTCTTGACGACGAGGAGGCGGTGTTCTATCTCGCGTGCCTGTTTTTGCAAGACAGCCGCTACTTCCAGTTGGGCGGTCCCGACGTGAACGGCGAGGATATGACCTCTCGGATGTCCTATTTGGCTTTGGAGGCGGCAGACAAGATCAATATTGCCTGCAATCTGACCATTCGCGTGCATGATAAAATGGATGAGGATTTCTTTGTAAAATCCATTGAGTATCTGTTTAAAAACAAGCAGGGCTGGCCTCGGTATTCCTCGGACAACGCGCTGGTGGAGGGCTTCATGAAATGCGGCTACTCTCGAGAGCTTGCGCGGCGGCGCGTGGCGGCGGGATGCCATTGGATGTGCATTCCGGGCATGGAATACACCATGAACGATACTGTCAAGATCAATCTGCTTCGCACCTTTGAGGTCGCGTACCGAGAGATGATGGCGGGCGGCGAGCCTTCGACCGAGCGACTGTTTGACATCTACAAGAAGCATCTCAAGATCGCCGTCGATGCTACGGGCAAGGGCATTATGCACCATCTGCGGTATCAGACAAAAAGCCAGCCCGAGCTGATCCTCAATCTGTTTCAGCACGGACTTGTGGAGAAGGGCGTCAATATTACCGACGGCGGCGCTAACTATTATAATATGTGCATGGACGGCAGCGGTCTTGCGGTGGTGGCTGACAGCTTTGCCGCCTTGGAGCAACGCATCGAAAAAGAGGGCAAGCTGACCTACGGCGAGCTGGATGCTCATCTTTGTGCCAACTATGAGGACGAGGATGGCGAATATATCCGCCAGCTTATGCTCCACAGCGAGCGCTACGGCGGCGGCAACAGTCTCGGTGACCGCTGGGCGGAGCGAGTCAAGGATGTGTACACTCAACTTGTCCGTGACCTTTGCCGACAGCACAAGGGTATCAATTTCATTCCCGGATTCTTTTCTTGGTCGAACACCATTCTTTTGGGCAAGAGCGTAGGGGCGACGCCCAACGGAAGAAAGAGCGGAGAACCGATCAATCACGGAGCGAACCCTTGCAGCGGTTTCCGTCCCGATGGTGCGGTGACAGCCATGTGTAACAGCATTGCCGCCGTACAGCCGGGCTACGGCAATACCGCCCCCGTTCAGTTGGAAGTCGACCCAGGCATCGGAAATGACCGAGAGGGCATTCTCAAAATGGCGGCGATGGTCAAGACCATATTAAGCACGGGAAATACGCTGCTCAACATCAATATCATCGATACAGACAAGATCCTTGCGGCGCATCGCGATCCCTTCCGATATCCCGATCTTGTGGTGCGTGTCACGGGCTTTACGGCATATTTTGCCATGCTTTCGCCCGAATTCAGACAACTGGTGGTAGATCGCATTACGTCGGTCAACCCAAGACAGCTTACCAATTGAAAGGAGAAACCATATGATTACCAAAGGCGGCCAATATTTGGCGATGGAAAAAATCGATACTTCTGTTAATATACTGCGCTCACTCCCCATGTGTGTGGGCGAGATCCCCGGTGCGGCGACCTACCATGTCACCGTTCCCGCAGGCGAGACCTTCCGCCTTGCGGCAGACCCTGCCCATTACCGCATTTTCATTCTGATCGAGGGTGAATGCACGATGGAGACCGACGGAACAAGCACGGTGTTCCGCGAACGTGTGACCTTTGTGCCTGCACCCGAGTGTGAGATGATTCTTGCGGCTTCTGTTAATTCGCAACTGGTGCAGATCGTTTGGGACATCACCGAGGAGGATGTGCGTCTTCGCGCCGATTACGGCACGGTATTTCCCCTGATCCAACCTTACGCGACCGGCATTCAGTATGTCGATCCCAACAAGAGTCCCAAGACCATCAGTCGCATGATGATCCCCCATAAGATCATCCCCCGTTTTGCCATCGGCTCGGTGGAGTCTTACGGCTACGACTACGTCAAGCCTCACTCTCATCCTATGCTTGACCAGTTTTTCTTTTCCTTCCCCGAAAACAACATGAGTTTGATCATTAACGGGGAGAAGATTCCCATGGATGGCAATGTAATGGTGCATATTCCCCTCGGTGCCGACCACGGGGTGGAGGTGACGGGAACCGACCATCTTCACTATATGTGGATCGATTTTTTGCCTGACAATGAGGCGGGGCTTAAAAGACTTGATGAGCGTCACAAGCCCACGGGCACGGTGCGCGATCTGGAAAAAGAGGATAAATTTCGCAATAATGATAAATAAGATGAAGAAGCGAGCTTTTGGCTCGCTTTTTTTGAAGGCATTTGGGGGAGGAGGAGAGCTTTTTCCCCAAAAACTTTCTCCCCCTCATCCTCTCTTCTAAAAAAGCTCCGCACCCTCTCTCCTTCACCGCACCAAAAAGTGTTTAGAAGAAAAGTTTTTGCAGAGCTTTTTCCCAAAAGCGACCTCCCCACGCCGTCATTCGCTTACCGAACCGTGGCGATGTGCGGACGGTGATCCGAAGCTACGATTGGTGGAATATCGGCATGGATGACTTCGATGTCGGGAGAAACGAAAATATAATCGATCTTACATTGGGGATCATCCGAGGGAAAGCTGAATTTTGGTGAATCAAAAACGTCCGCCGTGTCGCGCATTCTTTCCCGAATGGGATTCAAAAGAGGATTGTCGGGTCTAAGATTAAAATCACCCATCAAGATACATTTTCGGTCACTTATATGACCCAGCACCGTTTCAACCGCCATTTCTTTCTCATCTTCATTGAGCCCGAAATGCGATACCAAAACCGTAATGCCGCCCTCCAGTGTCGCCTTCAAGATACAACGCGTCTCATAGCGATGCTCAAAGCGACGGGGATTGGGGTCGGGAATGGGAACCGTCTCGGCCTTTACGATGGGAATTCGTGACAAAAAACCGTTTCCGTAGGGTCCGCGCTTATTAATGGCTTGTGCGAAATAAAAATATTTCATTCCCGTAAGCGCAGCCAGCGTTTCCACCTGTTCGGTATATTCGGGGTCGGCACTTTTGCCGCGCATCTCATTGAGACCGACGATATCGGCATCCAAGCTGTTTATTGCCTTTGCCATGATGTCAAAATCAATTTTTTTGGTCACATAATTTAGACAGTGTTGGGTGTTGAAAGACATGATCTTCATATCATATTCCTCCTTTGAATCTGCGCCTCATTCCAATCAAAATGGGGTCAAAACAGTAGGTATATAAATTTCCACCGGAAGCCGTGGCTCCGAGCTTTTTTCCTATTATAGCACTTTTTTAGCCCGGAGTCAAGCCGCCGGCGGCATATATAAACGTTCTTGCGGAGAGGGGGAAAGAGAAGAAACAAGAAGGCAATGAGTGAAAAAAGAAAGAGCAACTGCTTAATCGCTGTTTACAAAATATTGATGAATTTTTTGGAATTTTGTGGTATAATAAATTGGCTATATCGCAATAAACAGTTGATTTTTTCAAATTTTGATTTGTCGGTCTGTTTGAACATTGCGATTTTTGTTTTTTGCGATATCAAAGAACTCAAATTCGTTCTATAGAGTTCTCAGGGTTGGTGGCCCCTGAGAATCGGCGGAAACTCTTGTTATGGCTACGCAGAGAGGTTATCTTTTATTTTATACCCCTTCCAAAAAAAGTTTTTTGCGGAGCTTTTTTTCAAAAAAGCGACCTCCCCCGTTCGTTTCCCCGTTCGTTTCCCCGTTCGTTCCCCCGCCTCACCGACAAATCCCAATTTGTCCGAATTTCTTTCCAAAATTCAGTCATTTGATGTGACAGAGCCAATAAATGATCATAATAAAGAATGGGGGCGAGTTCTTTGGAATATTGGGAAAGAGAAGAGTTAAAGGCATTAGAGACCGAGTTTGTAAAGGCATTGGAAGAAAAAATACCCGATTTCGACAAAGCAAGGCAGTTGCTTGCGCAGGGGGTGGACATCAACGGAGTAGATGACTTTGGTGAATCCATTTTGATCAATTGTTTGTGGAATCGTTCAAGCTTCCCTCCCGAGTGCGATTTTTGCGAAGCGGAATCTTGTAAAACCTGTGAGAACCAAGGAAAAGCACAGCTTATTTCTATCGTTGACTTCTTTATTGAAAACGGATGGAATACGGTTGTGCATGGTCTTTCTTGTATAGCTTCGCTTGTGCATACCACCCATGACGCACAAATGTTTTATGCTGCCAAGCGCATTTTGAGGTGTCCTGTTTCGGATAATAGGGCGGATTTTGAGCACGCTCTTGAAGGCATCGGAACCGAAGAAAGCTACCAACGGTGCTGCGAGGAGTGCCACGAGCAGGAAAATTTGTACTATGCAATGTACGAGCTTGTCGGAGCCAAAAAGGACAACAGACCGTTTGAAGGAATATACCCGTACTACCGTGCGATGGGCAAAAAGGTTGATAAGATCGTATATTTTGCCGACAAAACGGATTTTGCAGAGACGCCGCGCGGCGTTGAGTTTGGCGGGGATTTTGGCTTTGTTTGCGGTGAAGAAGTGGTCGTGGTTCGGTCAAGCATCAATATTTTGCTTATGAATGACCGCGTTTCCGAGCAACCGCAAATTGATGTTTCGACGATCTTTGGAGAGGGTATTGTCGGTGCGACTGTTGTTGACATTTTGTTTGAGCATTGCTCCAAGAGCAGAGATAGGAGTTGCTACGGTCAGCCTACAATTATCATAAAATTTGACAACGCAAAAGAACTTCGCTTCACCCATAATTTCGGTGAGCTGCCCGATAAAGAATCGCAAGCAAGGTTTTTGACAGTCGAAGCCTCGAAGGAAATGGAAGGTCAAAGAAATAATCTTTTTCATTTGTGCGCTCAAAAAGTGATAGACCTTGATAAGATCGAAGCATATATCGTTGGGGCGGCAATGTCTGCGGATGATATTACGAAAACCGCGATCCAACTTGTGCAAGAATTTACGTGGGAGGTAGATGCGTTCAAAACGAAAAACGGCAGAGAGCCTGACGTAGAAGACCTTGTGACGTCCAATTTTTTGATGTTGTTTGAGTTGTTTCTCCAATACGGGCTTGATCCCAACGCGGTTTACGGCGATGGCGATTTCGATCATGATAACCTACTTTGGCACCTCGCTCTGCTGGATAACTGCGATGTCATATACAAGCTGTTCCGACTTCTTCTTGAAAACGGCGCGAACCCAAACCTTGATGTGGACGGTGAAAGCTTGTTTGAAAACATAGACAGAGACATTGTTATGGACGCGACCCTTATGGAGATTGAGGGCAGGGACAAAATCCCATATGAAACGAAATTTCGCTTATGGCTATTGCTGATGGCATACGACGGTTACCTTGATGATTGGGGGAAAAGCCCGGAACTGAAGGACGGATATGATCTTGATATGTTTGCCAATTGCGAAAAGTTCTCCTACCGAAAAGAGGTTACGGAAGACGATTGGTATCTGCACATTTATATTACCCAAACGGGGGAAGAGGTTGCTGTTTTGTAAATGACGAAAAACACGTTGTATCATTGTTTCAGAACATAACGAAACGTATGGTAAGCCCCCAAAATTTGAGTCGGAGGAAGCCAAGAATATATAGGCGCAGATGCTATTAGCATTGTAGCTTCAGATGTTATTTTCTTCTTACTTCCTCCGCTATCAAACGCCAATCACCCCTCTCATTCCCTCATTGGAAAAGGAACGATCGGCGCGGCACGGTGCCATCTTCAAGACCTCGAATAAAAGAAAAACCGCGCAAGCAATTGGCCAACGCGGTTTTTTCTTATTTCGCCTCGGCTCGGATCAAGCGGAAGCGTTTTTTCGATTGCAGGCTTTCCAATAAGGGAAGATCCTCATCTATGATGTGCCCCACGCATCCGATATCGGGGTCGGCAGGAAGATCCACGCGTGCGATCTGAACTTCGCCTGCATAGCGCAATAAGGAAGCCTTGCAAATTGAGACATCGCCGCGGCGGCGTTCTCCTACAAGACCATCCTCATAGCCGCCTTGATAGGCACAATCGGTGCGGCCGAGCGAATGTGAACGGATTATCTCGGGAATTCCTGCTTGGAACTGGCGGATTTCACGGCCGAGAAGCCATTCCATCACATCGCCCTCCACATAGGGCACCATTCGAAACGTGATGTTGGTGGGGTGTCTCTCCACAAGCATTCTCAGTTCTTGCTCGGAAGCCATATCATCCCCAAAAAAGATATCATCGAATCCGAGCTCCTTGCACTCCTCAATAACCGTAAAGGTGCTCATGGTGCGGTGGCGCTCCACCGTCGGCAGCCCCAAGCTTACGCCTATGCGCTTGTGGGTAGCGGAGGGGATAAAACCTGTCACGCGGTAACCGTATTCGTGGATCAGGTCATTGATCTCCCGCGCCGTCTCCACCTTCAGACCTGTATATCGCATGGGGTAGAAGTTGTGGCAAAAATGAGCCTGCTCCTTATTGATGCCAAGCGCCTCGAGGGTATCCAACTCTTTTCGGGTGATCACCGAGGCATTCAGCACGATCTGCATTCCCAGCGTGTTGTGAGTTGCTTCCACCGTTTTCTCTATTGTGTAGCCTCCATCCAAACGTGCAAAATCCACGCCAAGTCCTTGAAGCTCCGAAAGATCATGAAGATCGATGCCAAACATAGTGGCCGTGCGCGGAGCAATATCCGCCTCCACCTTCATGCCGAGTGAATGGGCAATTTCCGCCATTTTGGGGAAATCGCGCAAAACCTCTTCCCGGTTCGCCTCGGGAAGCTGCAAGGAGGTAAACACCGCATTGATGCCGATCTGCGCCGCCATCTCCAAATGTGCTTTGATCTCCTCTATATCAATACCAACGCCGCAGTATACCGACGTTCCAAACAATGGCTCCATAAATTTGACCTCTCTTTCGTTTTTTTTCATTATACCACAACTCCCATTTGGGAAAAATGCAAAAAACAGCCTTTTATTTGCAAAAAACGCGCATACAGTTGACAGCCATTTTCTTCCATGATATAATGATACCACAAAATTTTGGAGGTGGAAAATGGAACCCCTGTTTGTTTTTGATCCGTCGGAAACGCTTATCAAAATACAGCTTGCCCTGGCCTATACGCCTCGCGTTCTTGAAAATCGCATATCTGTACGCCCCTACAACGGACTCTTATACGTTTCGTCGGGCGCCTATACCTATTCCTTCGGCAATCAAAGCTTTACCGCAAAGGCGGGAGATATCATCTATCTTCCTGCGGAATGCCCCCCCTATACATATTTTATCACTGCCGAGAAAACCGCGCCGCCGCACACCTTGCAAATTGAATTCGAGCTGACCGATGCGAACATTCGAAAACCGCGCTCTTTTTCTCCGCATCCGCTTCTCTTGCCTCACACAGACTGCGCCTCGATCAAATGCGCCATGGATGCCGTCATTTCCGCGCACAACAGCAGAAAGCCCTACTCCCACCTTTTGGCAGAAGGAGAGCTGCTTCGTCTCCTATTTCTTTGTAACGAAGGCAAGCACATCACAGGAAACCCGAACCGCGAAAAAACCATTGCGCCCGCCCTTCAATTTTTGGAAGCCCATTACACTCAACCGATCTCCTCGGCTAAGCTGGCGGCACTTTGTCATGTCAGCGAGTCGCAGCTTCGCCGCCTGTTCAAGACCGCCACGGGAATGTCCCCCATGGCGTACAAACGAAACCTTCTGCACGTCGCCGCCAAGAACCTTTTGCGCATCGGTGAATTTCGCATTGGCGAGGTAGCAGAGATGCTGGGATTTTCCGACATATACGCTTTCAGCCACTTCTTTACCGAAGTCGAGGGGCGTTCTCCCCGCGAATATCTCCGCTACTGCCTCTCACTCAATGAGATCGTTGACTTAGGTTCAGCAAGAAAAACGAAACAAAAAAACAGACCGCTTTAAGTATGGGTGGAGAAGGGTTAAGCGGTAATCGATAAAACTTTTGTATAAGAAACAGAAAAGTTTAATTTGTCGAGGTGAAAAACCATAAAAGCGGAAATCGCGGAGATGAAAAAGACAGCAAACGCATAACAAACAGAGTATTGAACATGGAAAAAGCACACCTATAGGGAGCGCTTGCGCTGTTCTTTCTTCTGCCAATAGTTTTACCTCCATTTTATTCAAACGTAATTTTCGAAATATTTCGCCAAAGTTCCTCTGCGGTGTTGCAGATAATCTTTTGTTCTTTTGCTGTGATTGATTCAAACAATGTGAATGTTAGATTCGCGTTTTTCTTTTTCCATTTGCCGACCACCTTGCCGTTCAGAAGAATGGGCGGCATTACAATTCCAGCGAGGTTGAAGATTCCTCGTAGATGCTCTTGCGGCAGATAAATGCTTTCCTTTTTCTGATATCCGAGCATAAGTTGATCAAAGCCGGCGAGAAAAAGGCAAGGCGGGATTTCTTTGTCGTAGGACTTACCGTTGGGAATGTAGTAATATGTTTTGCCTTCGCAATTAAAGGACTCGACTGGCAATATGTTGAGCCAATTTTTAACCTCAGCTTGCTTCGCACCAGTGTAATACATCGCATCGTGAATGGTCGCGGGACCGATGTTGGTGAAATATCTGCGGGCGATCTCAAGCTTTGCCTCTTCCTCGGGAATTGGCTTGAATTCGGGTGAAGCGATATACGCCTTTTTTTCCTGCACCACGTAATGCATAAATCCGCGCTCGCAAAGCTCACGAATACCACCGCCCCATTGGTCAAACATGCCCGATTCTTCCAACTCGGTCATCCCGTGTTCACGGCAAAGCTCCTTGAGCTGATCGCGGGTATATGCTTTTTCGGAAACCGCGGAAATAATAATCTCCGATAAGTATTGTTGCCGTTCGGGAGTCAACGCCCACGCTCTGCGTTCGTTGTTCCAAAAGGTGTAGCCGTCCCATTCATTCTTGCGGTAACACTCTCCATTGTTGCAACGGATAAAAAGTGGTAGATCGCTCTCGGCAAATACGTGAACCGTGCCGCGAACAGACCAGTTTTTCAGGAGTCCATCGGCGACTGTCTGCTCATCATAATCATTAGATCGGATCTTCAACGAATGCATAGCGTTCGGAAAAAACTGCGCCTGCACCCCGCAAAGATCGCGAACCACCGTCATTTTGTCCGCAGGTTCGAGAAGATGCTGATTTGTTAATTGACGTATTTTTAGTTCTTCAACAGTCATTTTATACCTACTTCGCAAATCCAAAATATTCAGCAACCTCGGTTGCGGTCGTGTCTATGCTTGTATGATCGTTCCATATAATATTTTTAATACCAAGCTCCGCGACCCAATCCGTAGTGCTCGATTCCTCGGGAGTAACGCATTCATAAGCATGGTCTATAATGCGCTGCTTTTCTTCATCGCTCAAATCGGTTCTCTTGGCAACAGTATCACGTATGTTTTCGTGATCGGGACGGTTAAACCAATCAAAAGTAGTGCTTTGATTGCAGAGATGAACGATATGAGTAGCAATCGGAGCAACCGCGCTATAATCAATATCTCCCTCACAAATGATAATTTTATGTACGGCTGAAAGCTGAAGCAATTCAGCTATCATCATAGGAGTCATTTCCTCGACAAAATGCTTTTCGCGATCAGCAATAACTTCTTTCGGCAGTTCCCAAAAAGTTGTTACTCCGTATTCTTTATAATAATCACGGCACATATAGGGTTGGTCAGAGTGATTGGCTAAAACCATTTGCCGATCACGGCTTTCATCCGTGCTGTAAACATAAAAACCGTATTCTTCTTTCAAACGATTGGAGATAGTTGTTTTTCCGCTCCCCCAGATGAAGTACACGCTTTTTAATTTTTCCTTTATGATGCTATTTGGAATATTCATTATGATGTCCTCACAGTTTCTTCAAAACGTGTTCTGCAACGCCTTGAATGATAATGTTATCGTAGATCTGATTCGGATAGTTTTTCTTATCATCATTCTCGGCTTTCAATACAACTTTGCGATTTGCTCGGTCATAGGAAAGAGTTTTAAGTGTAGCAGAGTCATCAATCAAGGCAACCACAATATCTCCCTCGTTGGCTGTGTTTTGCTTGCGGATCAATACCAAATCACCACTGTCAATTCCGGCATTGATCATAGAGTCACCATTTGCACGAAGCCAAAAGTATTCGCCCTTGCCAATATAATCGGTTGGG
>JAZSPB010000077.1:0-25770 GCA_045537235.1 Eubacteriales bacterium | reverse complement strand
GCGATCTTCTCGGTAAGAGCAGCCTCAACGGTCTGTGCGGTGCCGTTAAAGCCAAGACCCATAAGAGCCTCTACGCTTGCGGGCTTATTTGCGATAACAGTC
The DNA here is from genome assembly GCA_045537235.1 of Eubacteriales bacterium. Classification (GTDB taxonomy): domain Bacteria; phylum Bacillota; class Clostridia; order Oscillospirales; family CAG-272; genus RGIG8775. The sequence goes on along the minus strand of JAZSPB010000077.1, from coordinate 25,668 downwards.
TCAAGAAGTCCGGTTACGAACTCTCTGAACATAGCGTTCTTTGCAACGAAGTCGGTCTCGGTGTTAACCTCGATGATAGCGGCAATATTGTCCTTTACAAGGATATCAACGATACCCTCTGCGGCAATTCTGCTCTCCTTCTTTGCGGCGGTTGCAAGGCCCTTCTCACGAAGGATCTTAACAGCCTTATCTACATCGCCGTCAGCCTCAACGAGCGCCTTCTTGCAGTCCATCATGCCAAGACCGGTCTTAGCGCGGAGCTCGGCAACGTCCTTTGCGGTAATGTTAGCCATTTCTATATCCTCTTTTCTTTAATTTTTAATTACTCAGCGGACTCTACGCCTGCCTCTACAGCCTCTGCGGCCTCAGCAGCGTCAACCTCTTCGGTCATCTGCTCACCCTGCTTGCCCTCGATAACGGCATCGGCAAGAACGGAGGAGATCAGCTTGATAGCGCGGATCGCATCATCGTTACCGGGAATTACATAGTCTGCATCGTCGGGATCACAGTTGGTATCTACGATAGCAACAACGGGAATGCCAAGCTTCTTTGCCTCAAGAACGGCATTCTTCTCTTTTCTGGGGTCAACGATGAAAATGGCTGCGCGGAGAGTATCCATATTCTTGATACCGCCGTAGTTCTTCTCAAGGTCAAAAATTTCCTTCTGCTTTGCGGCAACTTCCTTCTTGGTCAAAAGATCGAAGGTTCCGTCCTCCTGCATCTTCTCAAGGCTGTTCAGACGTCTGATAGAGCGCTGAATGGTCTTGAAGTTGGTCATGATGCCGCCGGGCCAACGAACGTTAACGTAGTACATACCGCAACGCTCTGCCTCTTCCTTAATGGCTTCAGCCGCCTGCTTCTTGGTACCGACGAAGAGGATGTTTCCGCCCTCTGCGGCGATATCACGGATGAACATATACGCCTCTTCAAACTTCTTAACGGTCTTCTGAAGGTCGATAATGTAGATTCCGTTTCTCTCGGTGAAGATGTACTCTGCCATCTTGGGGTTCCATCTTCTGGTGTGATGTCCGAAATGGACGCCTGCTTCCAGCAGCTGCTTAATGGTGATAATAGACATTTCAATGTCCTCCTTCGGTTTTTCCACCACAGCACGGCAAACGCAGTGACCGACGAGCGGCACCGACTGCAGACAGGTGCTGTGTGTGTATTTTATGTTTGCAGGCACATTATGCCGTTGCAACTTTTGAATTATACCATAAACTTCCGTCACTTGCAAGTCTCTGTCGAAAATTTAACAAATTGTTAACAATTCACCATGGAAATTTCCTGTTTTTCTTCTTTTCTCCGCAACATTTGGGAAGCTCATGGGTGTTGACTTTGACGAGAATGGTATCCTCCCCGATGCACTCGATCTTATCCCACGGAATGACGATGGACTCCCCCTTGGAAAGCCCCAAAAAGCCGCCGCAGGATGGGACGATGAGCGAAACGATACGGGCATCGCACACATTGATCTCAAAATCGGTTGCATACCCGAGGCGCATTCCGTCGCAAAGGTTGATGATCTCCTTATCTCTGATGTCTCCCGTACTGCAAATATTCATAGCACTACCTCCTATCCGTTATACTCAAACTATATGCGGGATAGGGCGTGGGAATGAATCAAAGGCAGTTGACCGACAGCGTGTCGCCGTCTGCCGAGAGACTTGCCGCCGTGACCTTGGTGTGGAAATCAGCGATGATCTTTTCAGCCAGCGGATCCTCGATGTGGGTCTGAATATAACGTCGCATATTGCGCGCACCGAACTTCTGCGAGAAGGATTTTTTTGCGATAAATGCGGGAACCGCTTCGCTCCATGTGAGAGTGATTCCCTTCTCCGACAGCGCCTCGGCAAGCTGATTGAGCATGATAACGGCAATCGCGGCAAAGTCACCCTCGTCAAGGCTGCGGAAGGTGATGATCTCATCTACGCGGTTGAGGAACTCGGGGCGAAGGAAGGAAGCCAGCGCCTTTTCGGTCTTGGTCTCGTTTGCCGCCTTGTTGTCAATGGCAAAACCCGCGTAGCCGCTGCTCTTATCGGAGCCTGCGTTGGTAGTCATGACGATGACCGTATTTTCGAAGTTGACCGTTTTGCCGTGGGCATCGGTGATACGACCGTCGTCGAGGATTTGAAGAAGGATATTAAGCACATCGGGATGCGCCTTTTCGATCTCGTCGAACAGTACGATGGAATAAGGACGGCGACGGATCTTTTCGGTCAACTGCCCTGCCTCGTCGTAACCGACATAGCCGGGAGGCGAGCCGATGATACGCGACACCGAGTGCTTTTCCATAAACTCGGACATATCCAAGCGGATCAGCGTTTCGGGAGAGTCAAAGAGATCGGCCGCGAGGGTCTTGACCAACTCGGTCTTACCGACACCGGTGGGACCTGCGAAAATGAAGGAAACGGGCTTTCTCTTGTAGGCGATGCCCGCGCGGTTGCGCTTGACGGCTCTTGTGACCGCCTTTACCGCCTCGTCCTGACCGACGATCCGCTTTTTGAGTCTTGTCTCAAGACCGTCCAGCTTTTCGAACTCATTGGCGGTGATGTTGGTGGCGGGAATGCCCGTCCAGATCTCGATGACACCGGCAAGGTCGGCTTCGGTCATGAGAATATTGCAACACTGCTCCTCCAGCGTTTTAAGCTCTGTGGACAGTTGAAGCTCTCTGGATTTGATGTGCGCCAGCTTTTCGAAATGCGCCTGCTCGCCGTTTTCGGGAATGGTCTCGCCTTCGGCTTCCTCGCGCTCGGTCTTGAGGGCAAGGAGCTTATCGCGAATGGCATGACTTTCATTGAGCGGTGCGCAGTTGAGAGAAAGGTGAGAGGCCGCCTCGTCGATCAAGTCGATGGCCTTATCGGGCAAATAACGGTCGGTGATATATCGCTCGGACATGACCACAGCGCGGTGAAGCAAGTCATCGGGGATCATGATCGAGTGAAACTCCTCATAATAGTGCTTGATACCCATAAGCATCCTCACCGTGTCCTCCACCGAAGGCTCATTGACCGTAACAGGCTGGAAACGGCGTTCGAGAGCGGTATCCTTTTCGATATATTTGCGGTACTCATTGAGTGTGGTAGCACCAATGACCTGCACCTCGCCGCGAGACAGTGCGGGCTTGAGAATATTGGCCGCATTGACGCTTCCCTCGGCATCTCCCGTGCCGACGATATTATGAACCTCGTCGATAACAAGGATGATATTGCCCGATGCCTTGACCTCGCCAAGCAAGCTCTGCATTCTGGCCTCAAACTGACCGCGGAACTGGGTGCCTGCCACAAGGGCGGTCAAATCCACCAAATAGATCTCCTTGCGAGCCAGCTTATAAGGCACGTCGCCCGCCGCGATCTTCTGCGCCAGCGCTTCGGCAATGGCGGTCTTTCCCACACCGGGTTCTCCGATCAGGCAGGGGTTGTTTTTTTGGCGGCGGCAAAGGATCTGGATCACACGAGCCAGCTCTCGCTCCCGTCCCACGATGGTATCCAACTCCCCGTTTGCCGCGCGGCGGGTAAGATTGGTGCAGTAAGTATCGAGGAATTTTCTCTTTTTCCCCTCTTTTTTGCCCTTGGGCGTCTCTTTTTTGGCTTCATCGGAGGGAGCCTCGGTCTCACTCGGCTCACCGCCGAACAGCTTTTTGAAGTCGATGGCGGGGGCACCGCCTTCGGGGTCGATCTCGCCGTTTTCCATCATCTCGGCAATTCCGTCCTCCATCTCTACCAACTGCTCGGGCGAAATGCCCATTTTATTCATATAGTCACCAAGAAGATTGCCCAGCGGCAATCCCATCTCCTTGGCACACTTCATGCACACACCTTCGTTGACACGTTTGCCGTCTTCCAGCTTGGTCATAAAGACAACGGCGGCTCTTTTATGACATCTTGAACACATGACCATTGATAAAAAATCCTTTCGGGGCTTTAATTTATTCGATCACCTTGTTGATCACATGAAACAGATCAAAGATCGAAAGATTGTGGAAAAATCCGTATATACGAGACGAAGCGGTCAGTTCGTTGAGGAAGCCTGTCGAGCCGAAAATGCCGACGAGAATGCCGAGCACATAGGTAATGATCGCCAGAAGAATCCCCGCAGAGATCAGTCCGAAAGCAAAGCCAAGCAGCTTGTTGACCGCATTCAAAATAGGCATCTTGAATACAAAATCAAGCACCTTGAATACCACCATCAAAACCAGCTTTGCCAAGAAGAACACCGCCACATAAGCAATCAAATTGGACAAAAGCGAGGCAAAGGGATGCGCCACGAAATCCGAGACATCCTGCGCCACAAGCTCCAAGCTTTCCGCGCTGCCGTATTTGGCTTCCATCGCCTCCCTGTCGACAAGCTGTCTGACAAGAAAGGGTAACGAATCGATCAAGCCCTGCACATCTACCGTACCAACGGTTTCCTGCAAAAACACGTCCACCTTATCGAACACCCAGTTGTAGATGCCGCGATAAATGAACTTTTCGTACAAAAGAGCACTGACATGAGGGCCGACAAAATAGGTAATGATCGCCGCAAACACGGTACGTCCGTATCGGTAAGCCGAATCCACAAAGCCGCGCTTGGTAAAGACCACGACTGTTGTAACAGCCAGCACGATATACAATATGTCTGCCAAATAACTGAAAATATTTCCCATAACTATACTTCCTTTCTTGTCATATCATTCGGTATTTCTCATAAGAAACGCGATTCAAATACAGTCCGTGAGCGGGGGCGGTTGCTCCTGCCAGCCGTCGATCACACCCCAAGGTGATCCCGTCGATGTCGTCGGGCATTAAGCTTCCCTTTGCCACATCCAAAAGGGTACCCGCCATGATTCTCACCATATTATAGAGGAAGCCATCGGCGGCGATGCGGAAGGTGATCTCCTCGCCCTCCTCGGTAACATCGGCATAGTAGACGGTTCGTACCGTCTCTTTGATCTTGGAGCCTGCGGCCATGTAGGACACAAAATCATGAGTCCCCACAAAGCGAGATGCCGCCGCATTCATCCGCGCAACGCGCTCTTTTGAAATGGGGTAAGTGGGATAATAGGCTCGATCGGCAAGAAAGGGATTCTTGGTCTTGCCGTTCCAGATCTTATACACATATTCTTTATATTTTACGTCATATCTCGGGTGAAAATTCTCGTCCGTTTCCTCGGCAGACATAACGGCAATATCCACGGGAAGGCGGCAATTGAGGGCGGTGGGGATCTTGTCAACGGGAATGGAAAAATCGATACCCGCCTTTCCCTTTTCCGCCACGGTCAAGCAAAATTCGTTCGCGTGCACACCGCTGTCGGTTCGACTACACCCCACGATGTCGCAGGGAAAGCCAAACACTGCCTCGGTGGCCTCATTCATTTTTTGCTGAATGGTGACTCCGTTATTTTGAACCTGATAGCCGCAATAGGCTGTGCCGAGATAGGCGATCTTCAAAAGCAACTTCATAGACACCTCACATGGTATACCCCGGGCCGTAGATGTTGAGAAGGATCAAGCCCGCACCGAGGATAACAAGAGAAAGCATGGCCGCCACGTCGGAAAATCGGTAACGAAGAACGTGCAGCTTGGTTCTTCCCTCTCCGCCGCGATAGCAGCGACACTCCATGGCCACCGCCAATTCGTCGGCACGTCGAAAGGCCGACACAAACAGCGGAATCAAAATGGGAATGAGAGCCTTTGCCCGTTTGATGAGACTGCCCGTCGTGAAGTCGGCACCTCTTGCCTTCTGCGCCGCAACGATCTTCTCGGTCTCTTCGATAAGGGTGGGAATAAAGCGCAGAGCGATGGTCATCATCATGGTGAACTCATGCACAGGCACACGAATCTTTTTCAGCGGTCCCAACAATTGCTCCAACGCATCGGTCAGCGAGATGGGCGTGGTCGTGTAGGTCAAAAACACGCTCGTTACGATGATCATGGACACAATGCGCACCATCATAAAGGCGGCTTTATACAGTCCTTCGGCATATATTTTGATTATACCCCACTCCCAAAGAAGCGATTCCCCCGTTGTCCAAAAGACATTGAGCGCAACGGTGAACAGCATAATAAACAGAACGGGACGAATGGAACGCAGGATAGTTCCCATGGGGATCCTGCTCATAAGGACAATCACAACCGCCGACACAGCAAGAACCGCAAATGCTACAACATTCTTGCACACCATGGAGCACACGATATAGAGGATCATCATAATGACCTTGGCTCGCGGATCCAAACGGTGAATAACCGAGTCGGCAGGATAATACTGTCCGAATGCGATGTTTTTCATGGATTTTACCTTTCGGAAAGCTTATTTCTTCATAATAGGAGCCAGCGCACGGGCGGCATCGGCAACGGTGTAGATGCTACCGTCCACTTCAATACCCCGACGGCGAAGCTCCGCGATCAAACGTGTGATCTGCGGAACGGCAAGACCGATCTGCTCCAACTCTTCGACACGGGAAAAGATCTCGGCACAGTTGCCGCGCATGGCGATCTTGGCGTGCGCCATCACGATCAACTCGTCGCAGAGCCGCGCCATGTCCTCCATGCTGTGGCTGACAATAATGACCGTCGCCCCCGTCTCGCGACCGTAACGGACAATGCCGCCAAAAATGCCGTCGCGTCCCATGGGGTCAAGTCCCGCCGCAGGCTCGTCGAGCACCAACACCTCCGGCTTCATGGCGATGATCCCGGCGATGGCGGCGCGGCGCTTCTGACCGCCCGACAGGTCGAAGGGGGATTTGTCCAACAGCTCGCGGTCAAGCCCCACGAAATCGGCTGCCATATTCACGCGCGCGGCGATCTCGTCCTCGTTAAGTCCCATATTACGGGGACCAAAGGCAATATCACGGCGAATGGTCTCTTCAAAAAGCTGATATTCGGGATACTGCATCACAAGCCCCACGCGGAATCGGATCTTGCCGATCTCCTTGGGCTTTGCCCAAATATCCTCCCCGTCCAGCAACACGCGCCCGCCCATGGGCTTTTCAAGACCGTTGAGGAGCTGAACAAAGGTGGATTTTCCCGATCCTGTATGACCGATGATACCCGTGATCTTCCCCGCTTCGATCTCTACACTGACATCATCCAGCGCTTTGATCTCGTAAGGCGTTCCCGGACCATATATATACGATACGTTTTCCAGTTGAATCTTTGTCAATTTACACGCACCCTTTATCTCAATGATTTTTCTCAAGATACCGACAAATCGCGTCGGCACAAAGCTCTGTGGTATAGCAATCGCCCACCAGATCAATGCCCATGCCCTTAAGCTCCTCCGCCAATGCACTGCACTGCGGAACATCCAGTCCCGCGCGGCGAAGCTTTCCCGGCTCGGCAAAGATGTCCGAAGGAGTCCCGTCCATCATCACGCGACCGTCGTCCAACACGATCACACGGTCGGCGCTTGCGGCTTCATTCATATAATGCGTAATGGTGAGGATGGTAATTCCTTGCTCGCGATTGAGCTTTTCCATGGTCGCCAGCACCTCTCGCCGTCCGATGGGATCCAGCATGGAGGTCGATTCGTCGAAGATCATAATGTCGGGCGCCAAGGCGATGATACCCGCAATGGCAACTCTCTGCTTTTGTCCGCCGGAAAGTCTGTGCGGCTCGTGGTGAGCATATTCGGTCATGCCGACGGTGGCCAATGCTTCATCAACGCGACGGCGGATCTCCTCTCTCGGCACGCCGATATTCTCGGGACCGAAGGCGACATCCTCCTCCACAACGGTGGCTACCAACTGATTGTCCGGATTCTGGAACACCATGCCCACCTTGCGGCGAAGAGCATATATATCATCGTCGGAAAGTTCGGGCGCCGTTACCTCAATGCCATCAATATGGATACGTCCCGATGTGGGGACAAGGATCATATCGAGCAGCTTGGCAAGTGTGGATTTTCCCGAACCGTTATGTCCGAGAATGGCCACATATTCGCCCTTTTGAATATCAAAGGAAAGTCCTTTGAGAACGGGAACCTCTCTGCCGTCATCTTCGCTGTAGGCATAGCAGAGATCTTCCACATGGATATAGCAATCTTTCATGATCTACCAACCTTTATTTTTTCGACCATCTGACACTGGCTCCGCAGGGGAGATGTCCGCCTGTCTGACTGACGGGAAGTGCCAGCTCGCCCGCCTCAAGCGTTCCGCCGAAGCGCTCGCAAAGGCGCAGACGGAGAATGTAGCTCATCGCCAAGGGAGACAGCCCCGTGGTGTAAGAATTGAGAAGGAAAAACAGCGGCTTATCGGAAAGCACCTTGACTGCCATAGAAACAAATTCATCAATGCAATCCTCGATCTTCCAGACCTCACCCGAGGGACCGCGCCCGTATGAGGGAGGATCCATAATGATCCCGTCATAACGATTTCCGCGCTTGATCTCTCGCTCCACAAATTTCTTGCAGTCGTCCACAATGTAGCGAATGGGTGCTTCGGAAAGACCGCTCATAGCGGCGTTTTCCTTGGCTTGCGCCACCATACCCTTGGCCGCGTCCACATGGCATACCGCCGCCCCTGCTTTCGCCGCCGCCACGGTGGCACCGCCTGTATAAGCAAACAGGTTGAGCACCTTGATCGGACGTCCCGCGTTTCGGATCAGCTCCGAAAACCAATCCCAGTTGACCGCTTGCTCGGGGAAAAGCCCCGTGTGCTTAAAGCCGGTGGGACGGATGACAAAACGAAGGTCACCGTACGAGATCTTCCACTGCGCGGGCAAACGGTTGCTCCCCCACGCGCCGCCACCCTTGGAGGAACGGCGATAGGTCGCATCGGCCTTGTCCCAAAGCGGACTTTTATTATCATTTTTCCAAACGATCTGCGGATCGGGGCGAACGAGAATATACTTTCCCCAACGCTCCAACCGCTCCCCTTCCGAGGTATCGATCAGCTCGTAATCCTTCCAATTATCGGCACTCCACATATTTATTGCCTTTCCTTATTTGTTATAATAGTTTGCCAATCTTGAGCCGCCGCTGTGCGCATGGCAGATAGCGATGGCCAGCGCGTCCGCCGTATCGTCGGGCTTGGGCGGCGCTTCCAGCTTCAAGAGCATGGTAACCATGGTGATGACCTGCTTTTTTTCGGCTCGTCCGTAGCCCACAACGGCTTGCTTGACTTGAAGCGGCGTATATTCGTAAATAGGCACGCGGTTCTCTGCGCCCGAAAGAAGAATGACCCCTCTCGCCTCGCTGACGCGGATACCCGTAGTCTGGTTGGTGTTCCAGAACAGCTCCTCCACCGCCATGCAATCGGGCTTGTATGCCTCGATCAAGCCGCACATTCTGCGATGGATCTCCACCAACCTATCCTCGGTCGCCATGGTAGACGGGGTTTGGATCGAGCCGTAGCCCAAGGTGCGGAACCGATTGCCGCTGTATTCAATAGCGCCCCAACCGACGATCGCCAAGCCGGGGTCGATTCCCAAAATCACCATTTTTTCACCTCAAATTACAAACTATACTCCAATTTAGAATTATACCATATTTCCCCTGCAAAGTCAAATGAATTTTTATTTTTTGTAAAAAATCGTGAAATATCGTATTTTTTGGTTTACTTTTTATCCGTTTTATGGTATACTTGCTATATATGTTTTATATTAATAAGGGGAGAAAATGAAAATCATTAAGCTTTCGGTCAACGATACTCTGGAAATGAAAAAAAACCACCCTTGCGGCAGCCGTGAATTTACCGTTCTTCGGGTGGGAAGCGATGTCCGTGTCAAGTGTCTCGGCTGTGGTCGCGACATGACGATAGATCGCGAAAAACTGGAAAAAGCCATCCGAAAGGTCACCCCCTATGAACAAAACGTTTCCACGGAAGGCAGGAACCACTCATGAAAAAATTCACCCGTTCAAGCATGACCGCTGCGCTCTCCCGCGTTGGCGCTCCGTTTCGCCGACTCCATGGTTTTATCTCTCGAAGCCCTTACTCCCACTTGATCCCCTGTTTTTTGATCCCTGCGGCGATCATGCTGCTCATCTATATCTGTCGCGGCATCCCGCCCTTTGGCAACGGTTGCGTGCTGGTTCTTGACCTCAACGCGCAATACGTTTACTTTTACGAGGCTCTCCGCGAATTTGTATGGGGCGATAACAGTCTGCTGTATTCCTTCTGCCGCTCACTTGGCGGTGAATTCCTCGGAATGTATGCTTACTATCTGGCCAGTCCTCTTTCATGGCTCGTGGCACTTTTCCCCAAGGGACGGATGCTGGAGGCACTTTTGACCATCTTTATCCTCAAGACCGGTCTTTGCGGTGCGACCTTCGGATGGTATCTGCACAAGACCTCTCGCCACATCAACAAGCTCAACATCCGCATTTTCTCCACGCTGTACGCCCTCTGCTCCTATGCCGTGGTGCAACAGCACAACTCCATGTGGATCGACGCGCTGATCTGGTTGCCCATCTTGACCTATGGCATCGAGCAATTGATCAAAAACGGGCGGTACAAGCTGTTCGTTATTTCCCTGGCAATTACTATCATGAGCAACTATTACATCGGATACATGGTCTGCATCTATGTGGCGCTCTACTTTTTCTTCTATCTTGCCGCCCACGAGGACAGCAATCCGCGCGGCGAAAAGGCGCATTTTCTCAAGTCCCTCCTTCGCATTGGCGGCGCATCGGCATTGGCTGTAGGTATTTCCGCGGTCATTGTTCTCGGCGCTTATTACTCGCTGACCTTCGGCAAGAACGAGTTTTCCGACCCCAACTGGTCCTTCTTTGCCAGATTCAGCTTATCGGAGCTGTTCGTCAAATTCTTGCCGGGTGCTTACGACACCGTACGTCCTGCGGGGCTTCCCACCCTTTACTGTGGTGTGCTTACGCTATTGATCCTTCCCTTCTTCTATTTCAGAAAAGACATTTCCGTTCGTGAAAAGCTGCTGTCCACCCTCTTTGCGGCAGTATTTATGATCAGCTTTATCATCAATCCGCTCGACATCATGTGGCACGGCTTCCAAAAGCCCAACTGGCTCAACTACCGCTACAGCTTTATGCTCTGTTTCTTCCTTTTGGTCATGGCTTACAAGGGGCTGTGCGGAATTCGCCGCCAAAAAGCAGGTATGGTCTTCGGCATCGGTACCGTCCTCATTTTTGCGGTCATGATCCTCGAACGGTTTGAGTACGAAAGCTTCATTTTGGACGAGTACGGACTCACCCCCGGTAAGATCCCTACCTTCCGAACCGTTTGGTTTACCATTATTATGGTCATTCTGCTGTGCGCATTGCTTTATTTGATCATTTCCGCCAAAAAACGCGGTGCGCTCCGCCGATACTCCACCATTCTTCTTCTCGTCATTTGCGCCGAGACCTTTTGCAACGGCATGATCCAAACCTCCAGTCTCGACATCGATGTATCCTATTCCACCTACTCCTCTTACAACGATTATGTCAACTCTGTCCGTGAGATCGCGGACAAGGTGCTGGAATCCGACACCTCCTTCTTCCGCATGGAAAAAACGCGGATGCGCAAAAACAATGACAACATGGCACTCAACATGAAGGGTCTTTCCAGCTCCACCTCCACCCTCAATGCCGAAACCATTTCCTTTATGAAATACATGGGCTATACCGCCTACTCCCACCGCACCAAATACATGGGAGGAACGCCGCTCAACGATTCCCTTTTGGGCGTCAAGTATGTAATTTCCGAAAAGAATGTCAAGGAATCTCGCTCGGACTACAACGAAAACCGTGCCATCCATTCTTTGATGGAAGAGCTTTACACGGTATATGCCGAGACCGACGATTATATCGCCTTTAAAAACCCTTACGCGCTGTCGTTGGCTTACACGGTGGACGCGGCGATCAAAGACTTTGGATTTTTCTCGCTTGACGAGGACGGCGACCAAGTAGCCAATGAAGCCTCTCCTTTTGAACGGCTCAATCTGTTGGTGACCGCTATGCTGGGGTCGGAGGAAAAGGTTGAAGTCTTTGTGCCCATCACCGATGTATCCTTGCGGGACATCAACTGCGACTTGGGCTTCACGACCAACCACACCCGTTATTCCCCCACCGACAAAAATGCAGACGCGACCCTTACCTTTACGACCACCATGCCCGTGAGCGGCTATCTCTTCTTCCACGCCCCCAGCGACTATGCCCGCAAGGTTCAACTGGCGGTCAACGGAGAGAAGTTCGGTGACTTCATGAACACCGACACCAAGCGCATCAAAACGCTCGGACACTATTTTGAGGATGAGAAGGTCAGTGTTGTTATGACCTTGACCGCCGATTCCAATTTCTATCTGAAGAACAAGGAAAGTGTGCTCTATTATTTGGATGTCGACTGCTTGGAGCGCGTTATGAACGAGCTTGGCTCGGAGCAATATCAGATCGAGAAATATACCGACACGCATCTGGAAGGCACCATCACCACCTCGGATGCCGGCGAGACGGTACTGACCACCATTCCCTACGATGAGGGCTGGCAGGTCTATGTAGACGGCAAAAAGGTCGAGATATTCAAAGCCGTCGATGCACTGGTTGCTTTTGACATCGAGACCTCGGGCACACATACGCTGGAGCTGGTTTATTCTCCTCGTATCATTAACGCGGGACTTGTCATTTCCGTGACCTCTCTGGCGGTGTTCATCGGTCTGATCGCAGTCGAGCATCATATCAAAAAACGCAAAGAAAAAAAGGGCGCCGAACCAAAGTAAGCGCCATTAACCGAAAAACCGAAAGGAAATAACGACAGATATGTTTTACTATATTCAAGGAAAACTGGCCATGCTGGATCCCGCCTTTGCCGTGGTAGATGCAGGCGGAGTGGGCTACAAGCTGACCATCAGCGCTACCACCCACGATGCTATGCCCGCCCATTTAACGACCGCCGAAGCGCCCAACGTCAAGCTGTACACCCATATGGCTGTGCGCGAGGACGGTGTGGAGCTGTTCGGATTCGGCACCCACGAGGAGTTGGCGGCCTTTAAGATGCTGACAAGTGTCTCGGGAGTTGGCCCCAAAGCGGCTATGTCCATTCTCTCGGTCTTCACCCCCGAAAAATTCGCCCTTGCGGTGTGCACCGATGATGCAAAAGCCATCTCCAAGGCCAACGGTGTCGGTGCCAAGACAGCCGCGAGAATTATTTTGGAGCTTCGAGACAAGCTGATGAAGGAAACGCCCTCCGACGTATTGGCGGGCAAAACTGTCACCGCATTGCCTGCGGGAGCCGTTGGCAAGGGTAAGCTGGGCGAGGCACAGGACGCACTTACGGTTCTGGGCTACACCCGTGCCGAAGCGATGTCCGCACTGTCCGGGCTTGACCCCTCCTTGGAGCTTGAGGAGCTGATCAAGCAGGCTCTCAAAAAGCTAATGCGATAAGAAAAGGAGCGAATGACTGTGAACAACCAATTTGATTTTGAAGAAAACGATCTGGATTTTGAGAATCGCATCATGACCTCCTCGTATATGCCCAATGACAGCGAGACCGAGATCTCTCTGCGCCCCAAAGCACTTTCGGACTACATCGGGCAGGACAAGGCCAAGGAAAACCTCAAGATCTGCATTGACGCGGCCAAGCTGCGCGGCGACTCTCTTGACCATGTGTTGCTCTACGGACCTCCCGGTCTCGGTAAGACCACACTGTCCAACATCATCGCCAATGAGATGGGGGTCAACATCCGCGTCACATCGGGTCCCGCCATCGAAAAGCAGGGCGACCTTGCGGCACTTTTGACCAATCTCAACGAGGGAGATGTACTGTTCATCGACGAGATCCACCGTCTGTCCCGCTCCATTGAAGAAATCCTCTACCCCGCCATGGAGGACTACGCCCTGGATATCATCATTGGAAAGGGACCCGCGGCGCGCAGTATTCGTATCGATCTCCCCAAGTTTACACTCATCGGCGCCACCACCCGTGCGGGGCAGTTGACCACGCCTCTGCGCGACCGTTTCGGTGTGCTTTTGAAATTGGAGCTGTATCAGCCGGAGGAGCTGGCTACCATCGTCAAGAGAAGCGCCAAGATCCTTGACTTCGACATCACCGACGACGGCGCCATCGAGATCGCCTCCCGTTCCCGCGGAACCCCCCGTATTGCCAACCGCCTCCTCAAACGTGTGCGCGACTATGCCCAAGTCAAAGGGAGCGGCATCATCGACTCCGACATTGCCAACTATGCCTTGGGACAGCTTGAGATCGACCAACTGGGGCTGGACAACACCGACCGTCGAATGCTGAAGACCATTATTGACTTTTACGACGGCGGTCCCGTGGGTCTTGACACCCTGGCGGCTACGGTTGGAGAAGAAGCCATCACGCTGGAGGATGTTTACGAGCCTTATCTGATGCAGATCGGCTTTTTGTCCCGTACCCCTCGCGGCCGTTGCGTAACGCGCCTCGCCTATGAGCATCTGGGGCTTCGCTACAACAAGCGTCCTGCCGCCAACGACAACGATCAATTGGACTTTTTCAAGGATGAGGTAACCTGATCAGATCCAAAACGGCAACTCAAAGAGTGCTCTTCTCAATCGCAAATAGATCATGGGCATATCGGTCACGGGAAGCGGATTTTCTCCCTTTCCGCACTCAACGGTAAAGGATGGCTTGCCAAACTCACGGATAAACCAATCGGTAAAACCGCCATATGCCGCAAGCCCTTCTGCATGGGACAACCGATAACCGCTGACCCTAGCAAGATATTTGGCGATCTTCTCTGACGTAGGAGCACACACATCGCCGCTGTGGTAATAGATCTCTTCGCCCTGCGTGTGCAAGGTCAGCACAGCGTCAAAGGCTCGGCTGAAGCGGAGATAATTGCAAAGGTAGGCAGTCTCCGGCTCGGATTCGGGGGATTCTCCCGAATAACGAGTAGGCGCACCTCCGAAGATCCCCTGCTCCGCTTCCTGATTTTTATATTCGGCAAAACCGGCATTATAATTGTGGTTGAGATCCACGCCTCTGGCATTGGCTTGCCAGTGGGAAAAGTCGGTACTGCCGCCGTTCATGGACAGCAAGCGTCCGTACATCACATGATCCTCGGACACACCGTTGATCACATACTCTGCCCCATCCGGGTTGAGCATCGGCAAAACATAGATGCCGCAGGACTCATGCAGTCGCTTCACACGCACCCCTTCGGCCATTCCGTCCCCTCGCAAAAGCTCGCAATACTCATTGATAAATCGCAAAAGGACAGCAGTTGTGATCCACTCCATTCCATGATGCGTACCAATATAAAGCACGCGCCGCCGCTCTCGTCCCTCGTTGTCACCGAGAAAGATCATGGGAATGCGCCGTCCGAGAATACTCTCCCCGATAACCGAAACCGACATCTGCGGATAACGAGACACAAATTCTTCCAACACCCCCATCATGGTGCTGTGATCCATAGGGCGCCGCAATTCAAGAATTCGCCCGGACCGTTCCATGCTGCTCATACCAAAACCTCCGTTTCATATTCAGTACACTATATGAAACGAAAAACCATTCCATTCCCAAACCATCGGAGGAACTATGAAGGATACCAATTATACCCCCAAAACCGTATTTCGGAAGCTTCTTATCTGCGGGCTGATTTTCGCGGTGATCCACACCGTTTTGGAGCGCAGTCTGTCAACCGTTATGAGCGACGTAGCTTTGGACTGGCTCGCACGACCGCTGGATATCGGCATCATCCTGTGTGATGTGTTTTATTTTTTCGTGCTCTACGGCTTTTCCCTTTTTTCGGCACACTGCTTTGGACCAAGAGCATCATTAGCCTCCCTGCTCCTCCTTTTCGCCCTGTCTCTCGTAATGCATATCGGAAACTGGGCCACTTTCCTTATCAGTGAAAATATCACGCAGGCTCATGACCTTCGTCTTTCATACATCGCCATGCTCAGCTCCATTCTCATCGCCGTTGTCCAACACGCACTGGTGATCCTTGGTCTTTGCATCACGCTTTCCCGAAACCGCGCCGAAAGAAACCCGAAGATTGCTGCCGCAGTAACCGCCGCGATCATGGTTTTTCTCAACCTCCTCTCTCTTCTCATCCGCGACATTGACGCCGGCTTGCCCGACTCGACCGCCGAAACCCTCGTCATCATCGCAGCTTACCTATTCGATATCCTTCTGTATGGATTGGCAGGATACGCGATCATTCGGATGATCTTCCGAAAAGAAACCAAGGAATACCTAAACCGCAACAAAGAATAACCCCCAAACTACCATCTTTTGATGGGCGCCTGCGGGCGCGGGGGAGGTCGCTTTTTTGAAAAAAAGCTCCGCAAAAAACTTTTGATCTGCGCCCTTACGAATGTTTGAGCGAACATACTGCACCAAATTGGATACAGCTATGTTTGCACAAATTATCAAAAGGGCGCAGATCAAAAGTTTTTGCGGAGCTTTTTTCAAAAAGCGACCTCCCCCGCCCGCAGGCGCCCATCCCGACAATTTTTTGAAAAACATCTTGACATTTTTAGAAATGGGTATATAATGTATAGGCTGAATTTTTTATTGCGAGGTTTTTATGACAGCCGTCAAAAAATTTATAAAGACCAACCCCGTTCTGCTGATTGCGGCGGCGCTGGCTCTGATCACATCGTGTATCGTTACTCCCGACCGTGCCTATTTGGAATATTTCGATTTTAAAACACTGGCCTGTCTCTTCTGTACACTGGCGGTCGTGTGTGCGCTCAAGGATATCCGCTTCTTTACTATCCTTGCCCGTTCCATCATTCATGCTACGGGAAATCTCCGAAGTGCTGTAGTGGCACTGGTGCTGATCACCTTCCTCGGCTCCATGCTCATTGCCAATGACATGGCGCTTCTCACCTTTCTGCCCCTCGGCTACTACGTTCTTTCCGCCACGGGCAAAGAGGAACATATGGCCTTTGTTTTCGTCATGCAGAACATCGCGGCCAATCTCGGCGGTATGTTGACTCCGTTTGGCAATCCGCAGAATCTCTACATCTATTCAAAATACAACATCGGCAACATGGAATTCATGTCCATCATGTTCCCTTTGTTTCTCACGGCAACCGTCATGATCCTTCTTTGCTGCATGACCGTCAAGCGCGAGACCATCACGCTCCATGAAGCGGGAGAGCTTCATCTGCCCAAACGGCGCACCACCACCTATCTGGTACTTTTCATGCTGTCTATCGCCATTGTCTTCCGCGCAGTACCTTATCTTTGGGGAACCGCCATCATTCTTGCCGCGGTATTTTTCCTTGACAGAAAAGCGCTCAAGCAGGTGGATTACGGACTGCTCCTGACCTTCGTTTGTTTCTTCATATTCGCAGGCAATATGTCGCGGCTGGATGTTGTGGAAAAGCTGTTCGCTTTTCTGCTCGGCAAAAATACACTTTTGGTCAGCATTCTCTCCTGCCAATTTATCAGCAACGTGCCCTCTGCGATCCTGCTCTCTCAATTCACCGACAACTTCCGCGAGCTGCTGATGGGAGTCAATATTGGCGGCACGGGTACACTCATTGCTTCGCTGGCCAGCCTGATCACCTTCCGAGAGTACACCGCGCACAATCGCGGAAAGACGTTACACTATCTTGTGGTCTTCACCCTGCTCAATCTGCTGTTTTTGGCGGTTTTGACGGTTGAAGGTCTGCTACTTTAAGGAGGCATCATGAACCGTTTTGCTTTGGTCATTCATCACAAAGGTCATTGGCTGTTCGAAAACGGTCATCTTGCCGGCGGTGTCTTTTCGGAACCCTGCGATAACGGCGAAAATTTGAACACCTTTATCCAAGATCACCTTGGCGCGAAGAAATTTGATACTGCCTCGGTTTGCGACGCGAACGGTATCGCTCTGTTCCTCGTCGATATTTCCGCCTTTGCCGAAGAAAGACCGCCATTCCTTCTCCCCTACACACGCAACGCCCTTCCCCCTCTCTCCCCCAACGAAACTGACCTGTTCGCTCTCGCTATGAGCTTTATCGCAGATTGCCGCCGCGTGACCGAAGGGCTTCTCGGACAGGAGGTCGATATCATCATGGATCGCCCCGTCGGCACCCGTCACCCCAAGCATCCCGACATCGTCTATCCCATCAACTACGGGTACATTGACGGAATGCTGTCCGCCGACGGTGAAGGGATCGATGTCTACCTTCTCGGCATTCATGAGCCTCTTGCAACCTGTCGCGCCAAGATCATCGCCATCATTCGCCGCGAGGATGACATTGAAGACAAATTGGCCGCCGCCCCCCTCGGCATGGATTTCTCGGAAACGGAGATCGCGGAAGCCGTACATTTTCAAGAACAATTTTACAATTCCTCGGTTCACAAAAGCCTATCATAAACAAAACCCGCCTACACCAAATGTAAGCGGGTATTTTTTATTCTTTTGTGAAATATCGCAGATAAATATCCACGATGCGATCGACCTCTTCATCGGTCAAAGCCAAGGGGATCTTTCCGTAATAGTAGTATTTTTCATCATAGCTGCTTTTGAACTCTTCCTCGGTAGCAAAATTCTCCATCATATTGGTTTCCACACAGCAATATATGACGGTTTTTTCCTTATTATAGGCATATTGCTCCGGTCTCTCGAGGTTATCCAGCACCGCTGTCAATTCTTCGATCATTGCCCGGCAGGTCTTTTCTTTCGAGGAAAAATCGACAAAAAACATATCGATCTCGCGTCTTCCGCAAAGCACTTGAAAGTAGAGATTTCCGCCCAGTTTGCTCTCGCCGGAGCTGTCAAAGCCTTTCCTGAGCATTTCTCCGATCTTTTTGATCTCCGATGCGGCACCCGCTCCGAAATAATACGAGTCGTTCTCGTTGTAAAGCTCTAAATACATCTTCGCCGTCTCGGGCATATATTCGTAAAAGATCGGATAGTCCGACTCAAAAAGCTCCAGTCCGACTGCCCCCGAAACGCACATGATGCCCACCTTGTTGTATTGGGTTACCTTCTCAAGCGTTTCCTTGACTTCTTCGTCAAATGCTTCTCCAAGCTCATTGTCATATTCCTTGATCACCCGTTTCTCGGCATCGCTTAACTGATTGTACTCATAGAGGAAGCTCGCCCAAAGGCGTTTGGCGGTGTCTTTATCAAAATAAGCATCGGAGAAATAAATATCGTGGATCTGCGAGGTGCTCGGCAAAGACAAAAACGCTTGGCGATACTCTTCCGATTGATAGAATCTGTTGCGAACCGTCGAATAGGTCTCGTTGTCCATGGCAATGTACCGTCCCAAGGTCTTGCCCGAGCGAAGATGGATGACCACATGGCGCGTATTTACACCGTAATTCATATCCTTCTTTTCCTTCTCAATTGTCAACTTGAGCGAATCGGAAACAATGCGGTTAATGTCATCATTCCCCACCACCAGTCCGCTGACTTTAAGCTGCTCATAGGTCTTGGTTCCGTAGGCATTTCCCGTGATGGTCACGCCCTTGATCTCGTCTGCCTCGGGAGGATGGTTCCATACGGCATTGCGGATCATAAAGGCACCGCAACAAAGCACCACGCTGACCGCAATCGGGACAATGAGAACGGGAAAAGACTTGAGTACATTTTTGAATTTTTTCGTGGTCATCAATTCGAAAATGATCCACGTCAGCAAAGAAAGAATGACCAGAATAACAACCGTCCCCGTGTCCGCGATGCCCATAACACCGAATGTGGCGATCAAAAAGACAAAGGGGAGCGTGACCGCGCAGCGGTAAATATGCTGCATCGTAGCATTGGGCGCACTCTTGGTGGCGGTTTCACTGCTTCGCCAATGATAGCAAACCGCACCGAGGGCAACCAAAAAGATAACCACACCGAGCGAATACAGCAAAAGCAGCGCATCTCCAAAAACAGAGGCACGAAAACTCAAAAGCGCGATAGGTAAGCAAAAGTCAAATTTCAAGATTCGCAAAATCGAATAATCAATGTCAAGAACTGCAGTGATATCCTGAACGCACGTCACAAAGATAACGCCGATAACACGAACAAACAGCATCAGCAATGCCATGATCAGCAAGTTGGAGATCGTGGTTCCCGTGATGGACATCGCCAAGATCATAAAGGTTGCCATCATGATTGCCGCCAAGAAATACACGGCAATGGAAACAAAGAAGGTCGAGACGCTCACAATATAATATTTGGCGATCACCCAAAGAAGAAGATTGACAAGCGAGCTGGCAATAATAATGCCGAGGATCCACGTCCATATAGATGCGACAAAACTGAAATAAACACAAGTCCTCTTGTGAGGAACCGCATGCCAAAAGTCGCATTTGTTTCGCTCATTGAGATAAGAGAACATGGATGCCGCAAGGATCGCTCCCAAGAGCATCATTAGAAGGTTAAAGGGCGCAAAACCTACGATGGGAACCGTGCTCACCGTTCTCACCTGCCCCGGCCAAGACATATTGGAATCGATGATCGCAAAGGTAGGAACAATGGCATTCAACGCGATCACGATGATAGCCGAAGCGATTCCCGCCGTCTTGATCTTTTTCAATCCTTCCAAATACAGTTTTACAGAAAACCAATTCTTCAAAGCGAGCACCTCCTCACATCAAAACATCCTTGAAGGCATATCCCAGCGCTTCCATTTCGTAGATAAACACTTCCTCCAGATTCAAAGGAAGAACGTCCAAAAGAACGGGCGACAGCGCACGTATCTTTTCCGTCACCATATCCCGATCCCCTCGGGCGATAAAGGTTGCCACCGAACCGACTTGAGTATAGCTGAGCATTTCGATCTCGCTGAATTTGCTCTTGTCGTAAGACTCCCCAAAAGCTACTTGAATCTTGAACAGCGAAGTTTTGAGATTTTGAATATCGCTTTCAAAGACGATTCCACCCTGATGGAGCAGTGCCAACTGGTCACACGCGTCCTCCAATTCGCGAAGGGAATGGGACGTAATAATGGTTGTCGTCTTGCGTTCCAGGACATCATTGTAGATCACCTGCTTAACAAGGTTGCGCATCACGGGATCAAGACCGTCAAAGGTCTCGTCAAAGAACAGATATTTCGGCATGGTGGAAAGTGCTAATATAGTAGCCGCCTGCCGTTTCATTCCCTTGGAAAACGTGTTAATATTTGCGGTGGGATTAAGGCCGAAAGTCTTGGTCAGGTCGTGAAATCGCTCGTAATTGAAATTTGAGTAGATCGAATGATACAGATCCGCCATGCGTTTCATGTTGGCTTGCGGAAGGAAATACAGCTCGTCGGGCACATACATGATCTGATTTTTAACTTCCGGATTTTCATACACCGGCTTGCCGTCAAAGGTAACGGCGCCCGAATCGGCACGGTAAATGCCGCTGATCAAGCGCAAAAATGTGGATTTTCCCGCGCCGTTGCTTCCCACAAGACCGTACACACACGCTTCGGGAATTTGGCAGGAAAGACCGCGAAGGGCCATAAAATGATCAAATTTTTTGGTTACGTTATCTGCACAAATCATAAACTATTCCTTTCTGCCGTCTTTCGCACCGCTTTGTTCATAGGCGCTATGCACAGCGGCAATGATAGCGGTCTCGTCGATGCCTGCATTGGCAAGCTCGATCGCCATTTCCCGAATCTCCGCGATCTTGGAGCCCAATCGCTCACGGATCTTCTCACGGGCATTTGGTGCCACAAAGCATCCCCTTCCGGGGGTAGAGACAATGACCCCCGCACGGTCAAGGTCGAGAAATGCCTTTTGTATCGTATTGGGATTGATACCGAGGAGGGCTGACAGCTCACGGATTGACGGTAATTGTTCCTGTTCTCCGATAAGCCCCGTCACGATCTCTCGCTCAATTCCCTCCACGATCTGTTCATAGATGGGCTTTCGGGACATTTTATCAATTACAAGCACGTTTTCACCTCCGTTGCAACTGTACTATTTGTGCTAGTACAGTTATATTATAGCACAAAAAATAAAGTTGTCAATAGTTTTTGAAAAAATTAAAAAATATAGATTTTTTCGCCAATAAAAAAGCCCCACGATAGGACAGTGTTCGTAAAACAGTTAACTCTCCGCATGATTAACTTCTGCGGAGAGTTTCTTTTGGGATAGCCGCGCATAGCGGCACAAAGATGCATTCGCTTGTACGGAACGAAGTGACGCAACAACAGCCCGAACTTTCAAGTATCCGGGCTGTCTGTCTCACAGAGCGTACATACAGGGATTGCCCTTGTATAGAAGTGCGCCATTAATAAACAGAAATTTCGTGTTTTAGAAAATATAATCTGTAATACAATCATACCAATGAACGTAGGTTGTGCCATTTATGATAAGTTTATCATTTTCGGGCAACTGCTCGCTCCAAGGCTTTTTATATCGGTCAATAGCCCAATCATCACGATTGTATCTGCGCCACAGAACCGTCTTTCCTTCTTTGTCCAAGAACTGCTCGGAAACAACACCGCAGTTATAGGTTTCAATATCCATTACGCACACGGTGTCATAACTTCTTCCTCCGATGGTAACGGTATATCTGCCAACAATATCGAGGAGGAAATCTTTGTTTACGCTCATAACAGCGTTTCCAACTCTTTGAATATCACCTTTAACGGACAAGTTTGTTTCGTTTCCGCAATTATCTTTTCCAAATCCCCAGCTCGACATAAATTCATCGCCATCAAGGAAAGTAATGTAATTGCGAACGTCTCCATCATTTCGAAGTGTTGCAAGGTAACGGCAATGTGTATCTGTAAGCTGTGCTACAAAAGTGCGATTGATCACCTCTTTCTTTTCTGAGTAGGATGCTTCTCTTGCGGTAAGCTCCACCCCCTCAATACCGTGGACCTTGGCTTTGCCGATCACTTGCATATCATAAACATGGCTGCATTTACGAGAAGGAATATCATACATCCCCCAAGATATTTTTTCTCCGAGCTTGGGAATCAAAAACCATCCCATAAGTTCTTCCCACTTTACAGAAAATGGGGCTTTGGCACTTGCTTCAATTTTGTATTCGGGAATAAATTCGGGCAACTTTTTCATAGTGCTTTCTCCTTTCGATACTTCGGTGTTATATGGGTATTTGGTTTTGAAATTTTGTTTTGCTGTATGAAGTCTGCTTTTTACTGTTCCAACAGGGATGTTCAGCTGTTTGGCAATTTCGGCTTGCGGAAGCTCTTTCCAAAAATAAAGGTACAAAATTTGCTTGTCTTTATCACCAAGTAAATTCAAAGTTTCTCTTACTGTGGCAACTATGGAAACGCCATGTCTGCCATCTGACAATTCACTTTCGGAAATTTCATCAATCGGGATTTCATACTGCGTTGCTTTCGTGCGAAAATAGTCATTACATTTATTTCTTGCAATGCTAATAATCCATGCCCTAAAAGAGTCCTTGTTTTTTAATTGAGGGAACTTTTGACAAGCGGCAAGGAAAACCTCTTGTAAAACATCGTCTGCATCCGATTTTGAGTTCAAACGAAATCTCACAAAACGTTCCACAGATACTCGTTCTGCTTCCAACAACTTTTCAAATTCATCCATAGCCTCACCTCCTTTGGTCTATGAGTGATTAAAACCGGTTTCACTTATATAGACGGGAGCCAGAATCGAAAGGTTCATTTTGCTTTCAAAAATTAAACGGCACTCGACATTATTCCGAGTGCCGTAATTAACTGTTTTACGACCATCCGGATGGATGGGGTTGCTTTTTTGGCGGAGAAGGAGAGATTTGCGCCCGGTCGAAAACACGGTCGTTCCGTCCGCTCGCGGACTCGCATCCGGAACTTCCTGTTTTCTCCCTCCCCCTCCTCCCTTTATCCGCCCCCGGCGGCGGTCGGAGGGGGAGCCCGCGCCGCGCGGCGCTCGCGTTCCGGGGTTCGCTTTCTTCATCAAAAAACAACCCCATCCGGATGGATGGGGTTGCTTTTTTGGAAGGGTAGCATAAAATCGAACCCTCTGCCGTATATGACTGAACGCTCGAGCAAATGTCATTTTCTGTACGTTCAACCTTTTGATAATTCAATATGCTATACTTTCTCAAAAAAGGAGAAGATATAGCATGAACCTAAAATATACAGACGAAGCAAAAAAGTCTGTTTTTCAGAGATATAAGAATGGAGAAAGTGTTGCTTCTATTACGGAGTCTACCAATATTCCCCGCAGTACAGTTTACTCTTGGATACAGACTTTTTCATCAGCCAACGATCAGAAAGCAGAACTATCTGCAAAGAATTTCCGCTTGCTCCAAAACAAAGTGGCACGATTGGAGGGGATCATTGAGATCATACATAAAGCGCATTGTTTTGCAAGTGATCCTTTACAAGTAAAACTGGCGGCATTGGAAGATCTTTACGGTCAATACAACGTCCATATGCTGTGCGATGCATTACAAGTTTCGCGAGGTACCTTTTACAATCACCTTTGGCGAAACAAAAAGAGTAACACGTGGTATTCAAAGCGACGTGAAGAATTCAGAGCAAAGATCCAACAAATCTATGATGACAGCAATCAAATTTTCGGAGCAAACAAAGTCCACGCTACAATGAAAGAGCAAGGATATCATATCAGCGTTGAAATGGTAAGAGAGATTATGCGAGATATAGGGTTGCTCAGTGTTCGTGAAGGCGCCAAAGAGTTTTACGAAAAAGGCAAAAACTGCTACAACAATCGTTTGAAACAACAGTTTTCAGTAACAGCGCCAAACCAAGTTTGGGTGGGTGATGTCACTTGTTTCCGATTCAAAGAAATAAACTATTATATTTGTGCGATTATTGATTTATATGCCCGTGCGGTCGTTGGGTATAAAGTGAGTCGCAACTGCAGTACGCAGTTAACGAAAAGCACATTCAAAGCAGCATTTGAAAAAAGAGGAAAACCAGACGGTTTGACTTTTCATTCGGATCGGGGCGGAAACTATACTTCCTACACATATCGGGAATATTTGGAGTCCCTTCATGTTACGCAGTCGTTCTCGCGTTCAGGGGTTCCTTATGACAATGCCGTAATAGAAAGTTTCTTCTCGAACATGAAGAGAGAGGAACTATACCGAATAAAATACCGCTCTGAAAAAGAATTTATCAAAGCGGTTGATGCATATATTGAATTCTATAATTTCAAACGTCCACACAAAAAGAACCGATACAAGACACCGATGGAAAAAGAAGAGGATTACTTCAGTAAATGAGCCGCTTTTCTATTGATTTCAAATTGGATTCGTGGGTTCAAATCCATCCGTTTCAACAGTTTGCTTTCGGTTTTTCGGCTTTTTCCCTTTTTGTGTCCAAATTGAAACGTGCGCTCAAAAACCTTTAAAACCCGCATAAATACTTGGGTTTTAAAGAAAAGACACCATTGGTGTCCAAACCTTTAGGGTTCAGATTTCAATGGTGTCTTCATTTGGTGGAGACAGAGGGGATCGAACCCCCGACCTTACGGATGTGAACCGTACGCTCTAACCAGCTGAGCTATGTCTCCGAACAAGTGGCAGTATAACACAGGGGGAGAAAAAAATCAAGGGGGATTTTGGATTTTTCGGTTAAAACTTTCCTTTTGGATGAGAGAATTTGGGGATTTTTTCTTGACTTTTTTCCTTCCTTATGCTACAATCCATTCAGCGGATGGACAAACATCCCTTATGCGGAGGTATAGCCCAGCTGGTAGAGCATTCGCTTGACGTGCGAAGGGTCAGGGGTTCGAGTCCCTTTGCCTCCACCAGAAAAAAGCATCGACTTTGTCGGTGCTTTTTTCAACTAAATCCACCCTTGCGGGTGGGTGAAATCGTCTTCGACGATGAAATCCAACTTCGCTAGATGAAATCCGCCTCGACGGCGGATGGGTGGATTTAATTT
>JAZSPB010000141.1:0-2251 GCA_045537235.1 Eubacteriales bacterium | reverse complement strand
CTCTCAGAATCGTCGAGTTCCGTTCTCACACAATACATGAATCTCTCCATGTTCAATGCTTGTACTTTCCTCTTGTTGTTCAATTTTCAATGACCGATTTCGCTGCCGCTCTTTTTGCGGAGCCTGATTATTATATCACAGCGCTTTCGCTTTGTCAAGAGGTTTTTTCAAAGTTTTTTGAACTTTTTTCAAGTTTTTTTCTTTTCCTAAACCGCCTGCTCGCGGACAGCTTGCCCATTATACTACACCTTTCCTCATTTGTCAATACCTTTTTTAAATTTTTTTGATTTTTTTGAGATTTTTTCACAAACTTATAATTCTCTCTCAAAAAACGGCAAAAAGAGGCTGTTCCGAGCGGATGACAGCCTCTTGGGGTAGGTTTTACTTTTTCAGCACCCAGACCAGCATATCCGATTCGCCGCGATTGGCGAAAGCATGGTAGGGGATGAAGCGCACTACGGCGGGTTCGGTGGGGCGAGGTTCGGGGGCATACAGCGAGCCACCGGGCGCATGGCAAGCGGCATAGGCGGTAATGACGGGGAGGTCGAGAGTCTTGTCATAGCCCACCTCAAACCGCATATCACCGGAGAGGAGAATGTCGTCCAGCGTTCCCGTGCGCGCGACGAGCTCGGCATTATCGACCGCCTCGGCGCAATAGACGATGGGTCCGCAGGTCAAAGCCACACGGCCTGCGTCATCTGCCACGCGAGGATCGGCGGAGATGACCGTGGGGGTCATTTGCATATCGTAGCAAAGCGAATCGCCGTTCTCGACCGAGACATAGGCATAGCCGCGGCGGATCTGATACTTGACCGCTTTTTGGTTTTTGGTGAGTGTGAAGGAGGTGCACCATGAGGGCACACGGAGAGCCAGTTCCATGGATCTTCCTTCATATTTAATATCTACGCGAGCGTCGTAGGGATAATTGGTATGTTGGACGATCTTAATGCCGTCGAACGCAGCTTCGCTGTCCATAAACTGATTGACGCGTACGCAATTGTCGTCTGCGGTATAGAGGAAGTTGCCGATGGACGGGATGAATCGGGTGACGTTAGGGGGGCAACAGGAGCAGTTGAAGACCTCCAAGCGCTGTGTGATGGGAAAACGCATACGGAAGCGATCGCCAAAGCGGCGGCTGCGCTGTTGCAGGGAGATCCGCAGGGGATTTTCGTAGAAGAATGCGCGCCCGTCCAGCGACATACCCGACAGAAAGCCGTTATAGATCGCGCGTTCTGCGACATCTGCGTAGAGGGAGTCATCGAACAGGACCTGCATTCGTTGCGCGAACATTGCCAAAGAGAGTGCGGCGCAGGTCTCGGCATAGGCAAACTCATTTGGCAGGAGGAAGTCGGACTCAAAGCGCTCGCCCTCCGAGGTTGAGCCGATGCCGCCTGTGATGTACATTCTGCGTTCCACCATATTGCGGAAGACGCGCAAGCAAGCATCGCGCAGTTCCTTATCGCCCGTTCTTGCGGCCAGGTCGGCTACGCCGCAATAGAGGTAGCAAAAGCGCACCGAATGACCTTCCGCGGTAGACTGCTCGCGGATGGGGGCATGGTCTTGGGCGTAATCCCATGAGAAATCGCTTTTAGGACCGATGCGGGAGTCCTTACTGTTGTTGCCGCGTTGATCGACGAAGAATTTGACCATATTCAGGTACCGTTCCTCGCCGGTGAAGTCATACAGTTTGATCAGGGCGAGTTCGATCTCCTCGTGACCGGGGGTCAGGAAGGAGGCGCTTTGCTCCTTGATGAAGAGACGTTCGATCAAGTCGACGTAGCGGAGCATACAGCGGTACATTTTATCTTTGCCGGTGGCCTCGTAGTAGGCGATTGCGGCTTCCAGCAGGTGTCCTGCGCAGTACAGCTCGTGGCGATCGCGGACGGTGAAGCGGTTTTGCGGCTCTACGACGGTATAAAAGCTATTGCAGTAGCCGTCCTCCCACTGATTGGCGACCAGGTTATCGATGATTTGGTCGGCCAGGGCTTCCAGCTCGGGCTCGGGGGACTGACGGGTCAAGTAGGCCACGGATTCGATCCATTTGGCGACGTCGGAATCCCAGAAAAAGTGGGGTTTTTTATCCATTCCTTCCTTCCATTCGCATCGGAAGGCATCGATACGGCCGGTTTCGTTGAAACGGTTATATACGTTATGGATGGAGACCCGGCGGATCAGGGATTGCTTTTTTGCCCAAAAGCCGTCGGTGAGGGTTATGTTTTGGAAGGGAATGTTTTTCATGCGTGGGGCTCCT
>JAZSPB010000021.1:0-3034 GCA_045537235.1 Eubacteriales bacterium | reverse complement strand
AAATAATCGCCATTGGAAGAAAAGTAAACCGTCTTCAAAAGAGCACCAAAAATTTTATTCCGCGCCCTTTATAGAGTTTGAGCGAACATACTGCACCCCATGGGGTACCGCTATGTTCGCTCAAACTCTATAATGGGCGCGGAACAAAAGTTTTTTGCGGAGCTTTTTTTCAAAAAAGCGACCTCCCCCGTCTCTACGGACGGTAGGTTACACGATAATACGTGTCACTGCGCCACGCGTCACCCACCTTGGGCTGCGAGCCGACGCCGATGTCAAAATAGATCTTGTTATCCACCGCACCGCGCATATGGCGAATGCAAAGCGACGTGGCGATCTGCGAGTCGGGGATGCCCTCGCGCACCACATATCCGGCTTCAGCCATAAAGCCGCTGTTCTTACCGTAAACCTTGACCGACGTAGCTTTGGTGCCGCGACAAACCGAATCGCTGGGATTGCCGATACGATCTGCACCGTAGTCGGTAGTATCAAAGGTGGTCAGAAGCTTGCCACCTGCGGAATAGAATTCCACGGTCTCGGTGAGGATCTCATCGAGTTTTTCGGGGTTAAGGCGTTGAGCGGTCAGCATGGGCATATAGGCTTGATAGATGGGAAGCGCGTCGGTGATCCACTCAATGTCCTGCGAAAGGCGCAGCGTGTTGCCGTCCACTCGATAATTCTGGGTGTGGAGCACGATCTTTTCATCGGGAAGATTGCAACGGAAAATGTGGGACTGCTCATAGAAGCAGAAGGTCTCAAAGGTGCCGAAAAAGGGTTTGTCAAGAGGCATTTCGCGACCGTCGACCGTCAGCTTGACCTCGGTCAGCACTTCATCGCCGTGGAAACCACCCACATAGTCACCCGCACCTTGCTCCTTCATGGCAAATCCGATCTCGCCATCTTGAAGGGCACGAAAAACAGGGGTAAATCCGTCCTCGGTCTTTTTCACGATATAGGCGGTTCGAATACGGTAAAAATCGCGATTGGCGGGGTCATTCGCTCCCATATTGTACGCCAATTCGGGCTTTACGGGGTTGACCTCATAAAGGAAACGGTACCTTGTATAATATTCTCCCCGTCCTTCGTCGGCCGAGAGATAGAGATAAAACGCGGAAAATCGCTTCCCCTCGTCAGGTGCCAAAATTTCAAGATACGGCTTTGCGGACATAATTGCCTCCTTAATTTCTCAAGCTGTGAATGGGCGCGGGAATGCGTCCGCCGCGTGCAATAAAGTCAGCGGAGCTGTTTTCATTGAGCTTCATGATGGGAGCATGACCGAGAAGTCCGCCAAACTCCACCGATTCGCCCACGCCCTTGCCCCAAACGGGGATCAGACGCACGGCGGTGGTCTTATTATTGATGACACCGATGGCAATTTCATCGGCAATGATTGCACTGACGGTAGATGCGGAGGTATCACCCGGCACGGCAATCATATCCAGACCAACCGAGCAGACCGCAGTCATCGCCTCCAGTTTTTCGATGGAAAGTGAGCCGCACTCCACCGCCTCGATCATACCCGCGTCCTCGGAAACGGGAATGAAGGCACCCGAAAGTCCGCCCACGTGAGAGCTGGCCATTACACCGCCTTTTTTGACTGCATCATTGAGCATCGCCAACGCCGCCGTGGTGCCATGGGTACCGCAACGGGCAAGACCCATGTTCTCCAGAATGCGAGCCACACTATCACCTTGCGCAGGGGTGGGGGCAAGCGACAGGTCGACAATACCGTAAGGGGTATCCAGTCGGTGGGATGCCTCGTACGCGATAAGCTGACCGACGCGGGTGATCTTGAAGGCGATCTTCTTGATGGTGTCCGCCAAAGTGCCGAAGTCGCAGTTGCCCGCCTTCTTGACAGCATTGGCCACCACGCCGGGACCGGAAACGCCCACATTGATCACGGTGTCTGGCTCACCCATGCCGTGCATAGCGCCTGCCATGAAGGGGTTGTCCTCGGGAATGTTGGCGAAAATAACCAGCTTGGCACAGCCGATGGAGTCCTTGTCACGGGTGAGGTACGCGGTCTTGGTGACCGTCTCACCCAGCAGCTTGACCGCATCCATGTTGATGCCTGCCTTAGTTGTGGCAACATTGACCGAAGAACAGACGCAAGAGGTGGTAGACAGTGCCTCGGGAATCGCCGCAATCAGATTTTGCGAGCCGAGGGTCATTCCCTTCTGAACCAGTGCGCCGAAGCCACCGATGAAGTTGATGCCGAGGGTATCCGCCGCCCGCTGAAGGGTGTGAGCCAAGCGAACATAGCCGTCGCTGTTGATGGCGCCGCCTACAAGAGAAATGGGGGTCACCGACACGCGCTTGTTGATGATCGGCACGCCGTAGTTGGCCTCCAGCTCCTCGCAGACGCTGACCAGTCGCTCCGCCTTCTTGGTGATCTTATCATAGATCTTGGTTTCCAAACGGTTGAGATCGTCGCTGACGCAATCGAACAGCGAGATGCCCATGGTAACGGTACGGATGTCGAGGTTCTCCTCCCGTATCATATTTATGGTTTCAAGAATATCTGTCGTATTGAGCATGAGATGATCCTTTCCTTAAATGCGGTGCATGGAGTTGAAAATATCCTCGTGCATGGCGTGGATCTCCAGTCCCTTTTCCTCGCCCAGCTTCTTCATGCTGTCGGCAAAGGCGGCGAAGGGCACGGAAAGTCCCTCGATCTCCACCAGCATGATCATGGCGAAATACTCACGCATAACGCTTTGGCTGATATCCACGATATTTCCTCCCAGCTTGGCGCACTCGCCGCTGACGGCGGCAATAATGCCACGGCTATCCTTACCGATGACGGTAACTACTGCTTTCATAGTTCATTCCTCCAATGAATTCGATTTCCTTTATATTTTACACCATTTTGGGGAATTTTGCAAGACCTTATTTTGTGTTTTTGGGAATTTGGGCTGTTTTTTCCCAATTCAAAATTCTCCGCAAACGGGCGCCTGCGGGCGGGGGAGGTCGCTTTTTGAAAAAAGCTCCGCAAAAACTTTTCTATTGCGCCCTTATTGTAGTTTGAGCGAACATA
>JAZSPB010000166.1:0-26822 GCA_045537235.1 Eubacteriales bacterium | reverse complement strand
ATGTAATTCCCGGTAATGATGACGCTATCCGCGCTATCAAGCTGATCTCTTCCGTTATTGCTGACGCCGTTATCGAGGGCAAGCAGGGCGAGCAGACCGTGGAAGTAAATGCTGCAGAGGCAGCTGAGGCTGTTGAGGCAGGCGTAGAGTCCGCTGAGTAATTTCGTAAAATAAAAGAAAAGAGGATATACAAATGGCTAACATTACTGCAAAGGACGTTGCCGAGCTCCGCGCAAAGACCGGTCTTGGCATGATGGATTGCAAGAAGGCTCTTGTTGAGGCTGACGGCGATGTAGATAAGGCAGTGAAGATTCTTCGTGAGAAGGGTCTTGCAACTGCCGCAAAGAAGGAGAGCAGAATTGCCGCTGAGGGTATCGTTGATATCCTTGTTAAGGACGGCGTAGCTGCTATCATCGAGGTTAACACCGAGACCGACTTCGTCGCAAAGAACGCAATGTTCCGTGAGTTCGTAACCGGACTTCTTGAGACTGTAATCGCGAACAAGCCCGCAAGCGTTGAGGCTCTTATGGCTCTCAACTTTAACGGCACCGCACAGACCGTTGAGGCTGCTCTTACCGAGAAGATCGCTATGATCGGTGAGAAGATAAGCATTCGCCGCTTCGAGGTTGTTGAGGGTACCCTCTCCACCTATATCCACGGCGCAGGCACCACCGGTGTTATCGTTAAGTTCACCACCGATGTTGACGCAAAGTCTGCCGCATTCGCAGAGTTCGCAAAGAACATCGCACTTCAGCTTGCCGCAGGTAACCCCCCTCAGTATGTAAATATCGAGGATGTTCCTCAGGCTGCAATCGACGAGGAGAAGTCCGTGCTTGTTGCACAGGCAAAGAACGATCCCAAGAACGCAAACAAGCCTGAGGCTATTCTTGAGAAGATGGTTGCCGGTAGACTTGGTAAGTTCTATGAGAGAGTTTGCTTGGTTGAGCAGGCATACGTTAAGGATGACGATCTTACCGTTGGTAAGTACGTTGCCGCAACCGCAAAGGAGCTTGGCGGAAACATCAAGATCGACGCATTCGTTCTGTTCGAGAAGGGCGAGGGTATCGCAAAGAGAGAAGAGAACTTTGCAGAGGAGATCGCAAAGCTCGCAGGCGGTCAGAAGTAATCTGACACAAAAATTCAAGGCAGGTGCAAAACGCACCTGCCTTTTTTGCTTTATAAATTCCCAATTGTTTTCTTGCGGGAAAGGTTGACAAGGTCATATTTTCGTGATAGAATAAGAAAAATCATGGATGGAGGAGGACGAAAATGTACAGTGTGACGGTTCCGTTTTTTCCTAATACAGATAAGAAAAAACTTCTCGCACAGTTGAAACGATGCGGTGCGACAAGGGTAGCACTTGTCGTCAGTCATATGCCCGATTATATGTATTCCACCGAGACGGTATTTTCGTCATTGGATGAAGGGTGTCGCTTTTTCAAGGCGCAGGGCTTCGAGGTCATATTCTGGATCGGAGAGACTTTTGGACACGGAAGAGGGAAGTGTGACAACAAGCGCCGATATTCCTCCATGCGCTTTTTTGACAAGGGAAATGTAGCATCGTATTGTCCGACCGATGAGAGATTTCGGGAGGATCTTTGCCTGTGGGTAAAGCGCTTGACATCCATGGCGCCTGACATGATCATGCTGGACGATGACTACCGTCTTGACGGCGGTTGCTGTTGCGAAAATCATATCAAGAGGATCAGTGATATGCTCGGGGAGCCCTTTTCCGAAATCGAGCTGTATCAAAAAGCTTTTTCGGGCGGCAAAAACCGATACCGTGACGCATGGCTCCGTGCGCAGGGTGACTCGCTTCGTGATTTGGCAAAGATGCTCCGCAATGCCGTTGACTCCGTTGATCCCTCCGTTCGGCTCGGACTCTGTTGCGGTCCAAGCGTGTGGGATGACGATGGAACCGATCCCATAGAGCTGGTAAGACTTCTCGCCGGAAAAACCAAACCTTTTCTGCGTTTGATCGGTGCGCCGTATTGGACTACGGCAGGCTTTAAGATGCCCTTGGGCGAGGTTATTGAGCACGAGAGAATGGCGCTTTCTTGGTGCCGTAACAGCGGAGTTGAGGTGATCTCCGAGGGGGACACCTATCCTCGCCCTCGTTTTACCTGCCCCGCATCCCATTTGGAGTGCTTTGATACGGCATTACGCGCCGACGGACAGGCAAACGGCATTTTGAAATATATGTTTGACTATGTTTCCGATCCCGATTATGAGACGGGTTATGTGGATCGGATGGTGGAAAATATACCGCTGTATCGGGAACTCCACAGTGCTTTTGACGGCAAGACCGCCGTGGGCTTTCGTCCATACAGTGTGATGCATACCCTTGAGTACGCTCATCTTTCCGAAAAACCGAGTGTCCGATTTTTCCAAGAACCACAGTTGGGCTTTGCTGTCAAAAATTCGCTCCCTGCTTGCTACGAGGAGGGAAATGTCAACATTCTGTTTGGCGAGGCCGCTCGGCATATATCGGTTGACCAACTGAAAAGCGGCAATATCCTTGATATCAAAGCGGCGAAGATTCTGACGAAACGCGGCATCGATGTGGGGCTCGTGGGACAGAAACGGATTGCCGATGTAAAAATGGAAATGGGCAATATCCTTTCTGCGCAAGTGCGCATGGTGTATTTGAAGGAAAACCGATTGATAAAGCTCATGCAGGATGCAGACAACGTGGCTCCCATCGTACGAGAGGGAGCCGAGGTACTGACAAAATGGGAGTGTAATGAAACACAATGGGATGCCATCTTCCGCTACGAAAATGCCGACGGAATGCGTTTCTTGGTATATCCATCAGATGCGGAGGCGGCGAATCGAAACCGGGAATATTTCGATTGTTACCCCTTGCGTCGACTGCTCTTGGACAATGCGGCGTGGTTGAACGGCAAGCCGATGGAAGCCTATACCCTTGGCGACCATCCCTACCTCTATAGCCTTGTAAAAAAGGATGATACGTCATTGGTCATCGGTCTTTGGAATTTGTTTGACGACAAGATCGACCGAGCGGAGATCAAGGTCAATTTTGACTATTCGCGCGTGCGCTTTGTGAATTGCGAGGGGCATATCGAGGAAGGGAAGATCGTGCTGGACAGCGTGCTTTATCCTTATGAGGTTGCGGCTGTTTTATTGGAGAGATAGGCGTCGATACTGTTTTGGCAGAACACTAACGAAAAAAGCACAGAATTCAAATTCGAGTTCTGTGCTTTTATCATTTTTATGAGAAGTTAGGTGTTGGAAGCTTTTTCGTTCAAATTTCACTGTCTTGCGCACAGCAAAGTCGGTAGTACGCGCCCTTCTTTTCCATCAGCTCATCGTGATTTCCGCACTCGACGATCTGTCCGTTTTGGATGAACATGATCTTGTCGCAATTTTTGATGGTGGAAAGTCGGTGGGCGATGATGAAGGAGGTGCGCCCCTTGAGAAGCGACTCAATGCCGATCTGCAACAGACGTTCGGTCTTGGCGTCGATGGAGGATGTCGCTTCATCCAGAATAAGGATGGCGGGATTGGAAAGCATGGTTCGCGCAAAGGCGATGAGCTGCTTTTGCCCCTGCGACAGCATACCGCCGCGCTCGTTGACTTCTGTCTCGTAGCCCTTGGGGAAGGCCTCAATGAATTCATCGGCACAAACCGCGCGGCAGGCGGCTTTCACTTCTTCCATTGTGGCATCGGGGCGACCGTAACGGATGTTGTCGGCAATGGTACCCGAGAAGATGAAGCTGTCCTGAAGCATGATACCCATTTGCGAGCGAAGCGAATGAATAGTGATGTCATTGATGTCTATGCCGTCAATGAGAAGCTCACCCGAGGAGACATTATAGAAACGGCTGATCAGATTGACGATGGTGGATTTTCCCGAACCCGTGGGACCAACCAGCGCGATGGACTCCCCGGGATTGACTCGGAAGCTGATATCCTTCAGAATGCGAATGTCGCGCTCATAGGCGAAGTTGACATTCTTGAATTCCACCATGCCCTTCATGTCTTCGATGGGACGGGCGGTTTCGGAGTCGGCGATGTCAATAGGCTCGTCCATGGTCTGGAAGATACGCTCCAAATAGGATGCCGAGGTCAAGAAATTGTTGTAGATGTTTGCAAGCGAGATGATGGGATCCCAGAAACGGGAGGCGTAGGAAGCCATAGCCAACAGAACACCGATCTCGATTGCTTCGCCACCGGAAGGTGTCAGCCAAATGACACCAGCGAGATAAACAAGGCTCACGACCCATTGTTTGAGGTTTTCACTGACCAAAGAGGGAACGGCGGAGAGGAGTGCCATCTTATACCATGCTCCGCGATAGGCGCTGTTAAGCCCATCGTATATTTCCAAGTTTCTGTCCTGTCGGTTAAAGATCTCCACTACCTTCACACCTTGGATATTTTCGCAGGTGTAAGCAGTCAGGTTGGAGTTTTTGTTGTTGGCGATCAAGTGTGCCTTTTTCTGAACATTTTTTATGAGGAACACAAAGGCCAAAAGCACGGGAAGACCGACCAACACGATCAACGCCAGCTCCGCATCGAGAATGAACATAAACACCGTGATGAAAATGATATTGAGAATATCAATAAGGGCATTGATGATACCGTTGGTCAGAGAGTCGGACACATTGTTAACATAGTTGACCACGCGCACAAGAATTTTTCCGTGCGGACGGCTGTCATAGTAGGAGAAGGGGAGCTTTTGCAAATGTGCAAACAGATCCGCACGGATACGGTAGATGATATCCTGACCGATCTTGGACATGATAAATCCGCGCACACCGCTGAGGATCGAACTGGCAATGATGGTCAAAAGGGTAAATATCGCAAGGCGGATCAAGAGAGGGATATTGCCGGGAGCGGGCATCGCCTCGTCGATGGCTTGTTGCAGGAACATAGGGGAGAGGAGTCCCAAAACCGAGGCAACTGCCGAAATGGTAAAGGCAAGGATCATCATGCCTTTGTGGGGACGGATATAAACCAATGCGCGTTTGAGTCGACCAAAGTCTAAATGTCGGTCAAGTTCTTCATCCACATCATATTTGTTTCGTGCCATAGTTGCGACCTCCTTTCTCACGCGTTCTGCGAGACCGCGTCGGCGCCTGCAAAAGGAGGCAGATCCTTCACGTCTTGGAATTCGCAGATGCTTCGGTAATACTCGTTGGTGGCGGCCAGTGTCTCGTGGTTGCCGATGGACAGCTTGCCGTTCTCAAGGATCATGATCTTATCGGCGTGCTTGACCGAGGAAATGCGCTGGGCAATGATCAGCTTGGTGCATTTCACGGGGAGCTCGCGCAGGCTCTTTTGGATGTATTTTTCTGTCTCCATATCCACGGCGGAGGTGGTATCGTCCAGAATGAGGATCGGAGCTTCGGCAGCCATGGCGCGAGCCAATGCCAACCTCTGCTTCTGTCCTCCCGAAATACCCACACCGCGCTCACCGATGATGGTGTCGTAGGAATCTTCCATGTGTTGGATGAAGCCGTCGGCTGCGGCAAGCGTGGCGTACTGTTTCGTCTTTTCTTTTTCCATATCGGGATCACTGTAGGCGATGTTTCCGTCTACGGTGTCGGAAAACAGGAAAACGTCCTGGGTCGCGATGGCCACCGACCGTCTGATATCCTCCAGACGGCGCATTCGGACATTTACGTCATCCAGAAGGATGTCTCCCTCGGTGGTATCGTAAAATCGCGCGATCAGGTTGACCAGTGTAGTCTTGCCCGAGCCCGTCGGTCCCATGATAGCGACGGTCTCGCCCGGTTGTGCCACAAAAGAAATATTATTAAGCACCTTTTCGCTTCCTCTTTTGTAGGCAAAGGAGACATTGCGGAACTCGATCTTGCCCGAGAGGGGCTTTTCGGCTTTGACCGCATCGTGACGGTCAGCGATCAGAGGACTTGCCTCGCAAAGCTCGATGACCTTGACGGACGAGGTCTTGAAACGCTGATAGTCGTTAAGCATGCTGCTGATGTTTCTCATGGGAAGAGCCAAAGCCCAAGTAAGGCTGGTGAACACGGAGAGGTCACCGATGGTGATGGAGCGGTTGATTACCAAAAGACCGCCCACAAGAAGGGTAATAAAGGTCAGGATCTGCGCCAGAAATTCAATGATGGGAACGATTTTGTTCCAAGCGTAGGCCGCGCGGAGATTTTGCTCCATATACTCACGGCTGGCTTTGGAAAACTTTTCGATCTCGTAGTCTTCGCGAGCGAAGGCCTTGACTACGCGGTTTCCTTCAATATTTTCCTGTGCCTGTACATTGAGCTGTGCAAAATTTTGACGGATGTCGCGATAGATGGGAGAAACCTTTTTGCTGTAGAGATAAGAGGTAACACCGAGGATAGGGACGGCAGCCAAAAGAGAAAGCGTAAGTGCGGGGCTGATAAACATCAGCGAAATGGCCGCCGAGAGAAAGAGCACCGGTGTTTCCACGATCATATAGGTGGTATAGGCCACAAAATGACGGATGTTGTTGACATCGGCATTGGAACGGGTGATCAGATCACCTGCTCTGATCTTATCAAAGAAACTCATTTCCTGATGCTGGATGTTGTTGAAGATCGACATTCGGATATTGGTGATCATCATTTGGCTGGAAAGCTCAAACAATGCCTTGCGCAAAAAGAACAGCGCCGTGCGCCCGAGAACGATCAGGCACATAAAGAGCAACAGCCTTATGAGCAAAGCATGATCGTTGTCCTCAATCGCCACGTCCACCAGCTCCTTGGAGAGCAACGGATTCAAAACGACGGAAGCGGAGCGGATCAAGGAGACAAAAATTCCCAAGAACAGCATCCACCGTCGTCCCTTAAGTTTTTCCCAAACAAATCTCAACGAAAACATCATGTCCTTTTACCTCGTCTGCATCTTTTGGTTGTGGGGGTTTTTATGTTTCTAACATTATACAATAAAAATCCAATTAAGTAAACGGCAGAATTGACGAAAAATCTCAAAAAATGTTGTGTATTTTGACCAAAGAAAAAAGGGCATGAAATTTCATACCCTTTGTTTGTGTCACTCATGAGAAATTTCGGCTTCGTTGTTGGGGCGAAGCACCTTGATCGCCTCAAAAATCCCCTTAATGGGAATCACCTCGATACCGCAATCCAACTTTTTCCCCTCGAAATTCTTATAAGGAATGATCGCTCGGGTAAAGCCGAGACGGGCGGCTTCCTTGAGGCGAAGCTCCAAGTTGGATACCGCACGGCACTCACCCGCAAGACCGATCTCTCCGATGGCGATCAAGTCGTCGGGAATGACGCGGTCTGTGATGGAGGAGATCATGGCAAGGGCTACCGCCATATCCACCGCAGGCTCGTCCAAACGAAGACCGCCAACGACATTCATGTAGGCGTCGCAGGTGGAGAAGCGAAGACCGAGTCGTTTTTCCAGCACTGCGATGATCAGGCACATTTTGTTATAATCAAGACCGCTTGCCGTTCGGCGCGGGGCGGGGAGGACGGTCTTGGAGACCAATGCTTGGATTTCGGCAATAATGGGACGGGTTCCCTCGATGGTGCAGACCGCACAGTTACCCGACATATTCTTGGGACGACCCGACAGAAGCATTTCCGAGGGATTTTCTACCTGCGCCAACCCTTCGTCGGTCATTTCAAAGACACCGATCTCATTGGTGGGACCGTAGCGATTTTTGATGGCTCGGATAATGCGGTAGGATTGATGCCGTTCTCCTTCAAAGTACAGCACCGCGTCTACCATGTGCTCCAGTACCTTGGGACCGGCAATGCTTCCTTCTTTGTTGACGTGTCCTACGAGAATGACCGAGATGCCGCGACTTTTGGCTCGTTCAATGAAGGATAGGGCGCATTCCTTGACTTGGGTCAGACTTCCCGGCGCGGAGGAGACGGTCTCGGTGAAGATGGTCTGGATCGAGTCAACGATCAGTACGTCTGGCTTGACCTTATCCACCTGCGTCAATATGGCTTCAATGTTGGTCTCGGTCAGGATAAAAAGATTCCGCCCGTCGATGCCCAAACGACCCGCACGCAGCTTGAGCTGCCCGTAAGACTCCTCACCCGAGATGTAAAGCACCTTGCGACTGGCACCGAGGCTGTCGGAGATCTGAAGAAGCAGGGTGGATTTACCGATGCCGGGCTCACCGGAAAGGAGCACGACCGAGCCGTTGACAAGTCCTCCGCCAAGCACCCGATCCAGCTCATGGAGTCCTGTGTCGGTGCGGATGAATTCGGGAAGAGTCAACTCCTTATAAGCAATCGCACCGTCCGAGCCGCTTCCGATCACTGACCGCCGCTTGACCGCTGTTGCCGAAGCGGTGCTCGTCGAGGTATCTATCACATCCTCGATCAGTGTATTCCATTCGCCGCAGGACGGACATTTGCCCATCCATTTCGGTGTTTTATATTCACATCGTTCGCAAATGTAAATGGTTTTTAATCCCTTCATAGTCTGCCCCTTTTGGTTTTGTTCTGCTTTTATTATACTTCAAAAGAGCCCGTTCGTCAAGATGAAAGTCCGATTCTGTCGGTACAAATTACATTTGGGGATTTTGTTGTTGGTCGACAAAGGTCTCGATGGCATCGGCAAGGACCTCGGCAAGCTTTGCTCGGTATTCCTCGTCGGAAAGCTTTTGGCATTCCTCGTCATTGGACAGAAAGCCGCACTCTACCAGCACTGCGGGCGTAGTGATGCGATGCATGAGATAAATACTTGAGGTAGCGGCTTTGATCGGACGGGTGTTATTCGGCTGAAGCGTCTTGCGGGTCGCGTTTTGAATCAGCAATGCCAACTGCTCTGAGCGAGAGTCATTGGTGGAGTAATAGACTTGAAGTCCGCTGTATTGCGTTTGGGGGAAGGCATTCATGTGAATGCTGACAAAGACCGAATTTTCGGTTTCCCGGGAAATGTTGAGTCGCGCCGCTAAGTCAAGTAGTTTTTTTCGTCCTTTGTAATCCGCATTTCTGTCGTAGAGAAGAATGTCCTCCTCTCGAGTACACTTGACCGTTATCCCTTTTTCTTTCAGCAAGGCTTTCACCTTTTTGGCAATGTCAAGATTCAAATCTTTTTCATACACCTTGTTCGCGCCGACCGCACCGCCGTCTTCTCCGCCATGTCCCGGGTCGAGGATGACCGTGACGGTTGGATTTGACGCGGTAACGGTTTCCGCTTTCTCGCGGGAGAACACCGAAAGAATTCCCCAAAAGGTTGCGGCTGCCATGGTCAAAAGAAGAGAAAAGGCGAGGAAGGCCAATATAAATGATTTTCTTTTTGTTTTTCGTTCTTTCATAGGATTC
This sequence comes from Eubacteriales bacterium, assembly GCA_045537235.1. Classification (GTDB taxonomy): domain Bacteria; phylum Bacillota; class Clostridia; order Oscillospirales; family CAG-272; genus RGIG8775. The sequence goes on along the minus strand of JAZSPB010000166.1, from coordinate 17,553 downwards.
CCCCAAAAGAGTGTTTTGTCAAAATATATTCTCCCGAGGGCATCGGATATGAGGACAATCTTTCATAAAATAAAAAAATTTTACAAATACCTGTTTACAAAAAGCCAAAAATGTAGTAATATATAGATAGCACATTTCAAGGAGAACAGTATGGATACGATTCAACCCAAATACAAACGTATTTTGCTCAAGCTGTCGGGAGAAGCTCTTTCCGAGGGCGCAGAGGGCATCTTGAATTTTGACTTTGTTTCCCGCGTAGGTGAGGTGCTTCGCAAGTGTCTTGACCTTGGTGTGGAGATCGGTATTATCGTGGGCGCAGGCAATATTTGGCGCGGCAGACAGGGCGGTAAGATGAACCGTGTACGTGCTGACCAGATGGGTATGCTTGCCACGGTGATCAACTCGTTGGCGCTTTCCGATACCTTTGAAGGTATGGGCATCCCCACGACTGTTATGACTGCTATTGATCTGAAGGGTGTTTCCGAGACCTTTTGCGCACGCAATGCCATCGAGCAGATGAAGGCGGGACGTGTGGTTATTTTCGGCGGCGGTACGGGCGCTCCGTTCTTTTCCACCGATACAGCGGCGGCTCTTCGCGCGGCGGAGATCGAGGCGGATGTGGTATTGATGGCCAAGAACATCGACGGCATCTACTCGGCTGACCCCAAGGTTTGTCTCGATGCGGTCAAGTATGACAGCTTGACCTATAAAGAGATCATCAACAAGGAGCTCAAGGCGCTCGACCTTTCGGCGGCGACCTTCTGCATGGAAAAAAATATCAATTCTTACGCCTTCGGTCTGAAGGATCCCGAAAACATTTACAGGGTCGTGCTCGGCGAAAAGATCGGCACGGAGATACATAGATAAAATCATATTTGAAAGGATGAACTACCTATGAAATTCGAAACCAAAGCACATGAAGAGAAAATGCAAAAGGCGATCGCCGCTTATGAGTACAACCTCGGCTCGATTCGCGCAGGTCAGGCCAGTCCCTCGGTCCTTGCCCGCGTAAACTTTGAATATTACGGTTCTCCCACACCCATCACTACCATGGCGGATATTCGCGTGGCCGATGCGAGAACGCTGACCGTTACCCCTTATGACGCAAGCACCCTCAAGGCGATCGAGAAAGCGATTCTTGCCTCCGATGTGGGAATCACCCCCACCAATGACGGTAAGATCATTCGTCTGGTGTTCCCCCAGCTTACCGAGGAGCGTCGTAAAGAGCTTAAAAAGCAGGTTCTCAAGGAGGGTGAGGATGCCAAGGTTGCTATCCGTAACATCCGCCGCGATGCAATGGATCTTTCCAAGAAAATGAAGAAGGACGGCGAGCTGACCGAGGACGATCAGAAGGCAGCCGAGAAGTCCATTCAGGATCTTACCGACAAATACATAAAGAATGTAGATGCGGTAACTGCTAAGAAAGAAAAGGAAATCATGGCAATATAAACTTTCGGGGCGGTTCAACTCCGCCTCGAATTTTAATTATATGGGGAATGTATGAAGCCTGAAAAAATCACCTTGGACGAACGTCTGCGCCATATCGCCATCATTATGGACGGAAACGGGCGCTGGGCCAATAAACGGGGGCTTCCTCGAGAGATGGGGCATAAGTATGGCGCCGGTGCGCTCCGAAAGATCTTGAAGTATTGCGAGCAGATCGGTCTGGAATCGCTTACCGTCTATGCCTTTTCCACCGAGAATTGGAAGCGCCCGGAAAAAGAGGTCAAATCCATCATGTCCCTTTTGGATGAATATGTGTCCGAATGCGAGAGGGATATCGAAAAATATAATGTTTTTTATCATTTTATCGGTGATTTGAGCCGTTTTGATGAGCCGCTCCGTCGCCGTATCGAAAAAATTCATCAATTGACCGCACATAATCGATTTGTTTTCAACATAGCCTTCAACTACGGGGGCAGAAGCGAGCTGGCCAATGCATTTTCAAGATTGGTCGAGCGCGGTGTCAAGTCGGTGAGCGAGGAGGACATTTCCGCTGAGCTTTATACGGTGCAAAGCGGCGACCCCGATCTGATCATACGAACGGGCGGCGATCTTCGCATCTCCAACTTCCTCCTTTGGCAGGCGGCGTATGCCGAGCTTTATTTTACCGAGACACTTTGGCCGGATTTCGGTCCCGAACAGCTTAACCTCGCCATCAAGGATTTTTATGCCAGAAAGCGCCGCTACGGCGGAGTTTGATAAGAAAGGACATCAGCTATGCGTACACGAATTATAACTGCCGCGGTAGCTTTGTGTGTGTTGATCCCGGCTTTGATGCTGTCGCACACATGGCTTTTTCCCGTTGCCGTCACGGTGTTTTGCCTGATCGCGCTTTGGGAAATGTTCCGTTGCGTGGGGAATACCAATTTGTGGATCGTCATCCCGATTTTTCTCTCCTCCTCGTTTTTGATCATGTCATTTCGCTTGTTTGGCAAGCTCTTTTCGTGGACGACAGATACTTTTATTGCGAAGGTTGCGGTTCCGTGTTTTCTGTTGTTAACGCTTTATCTTCTTGCGGTTCTTGTGTTTGCAAGGGGGCGCGTTTCGGTTGAATCGGTCGCGATCTCCGGATTTTTGAGTATGTATATTGTCGCCGCTTTCTGTGCGATTCTGTTTTTGCGGGATTCTGCATCGGGCGCATATACATATCTTTTGATATTCATCGGCGCATGGATCACCGATTCCTTTGCCTATTTTACGGGTCTCTTGTTCGGCAAGCATAAGCTGATTCCCGAGATCAGTCCCAAGAAAACGGTGGAGGGAAGTATCGGCGGTATTCTTTTCTGCGGCGGTGCCTTTGTGCTTTACGGTATCTTGATCACTCATTTTGCGGAGAATGCGGAACGAATGAATCTGGCGATCTTGTTTGGCTATGGTGTCATCGTTTCGATCGTGTCGCAGATTGGAGATCTGGCAATGTCGGCCTTGAAGCGTCAGTACGGCATCAAGGATTTCGGAAAGCTGTTCCCGGGGCACGGCGGTGTTTTGGATCGCTTTGATTCGATCTTGGCGGTGTCGCTGGTTTTGTTCGTACTCAATGAGTTTTCCGGTATTTTTAAATAATAGGTGAAATATGAAAGAAAAATTCGGTATAGACCTCCTTGGCTCCACCGGCTCGATCGGTGAGCAGGCCATTGATGTCGCACGAAAGCAAAATATAAAAATTCGCTCTCTTTGCGCGGGCTCGAATTATCGCCGTGTCGAGGAGCAGGCAAGGGAATTTCACCCCGAATTCTGTGCCATGGCAGATGAATCGGCCGCCGCACAGTTGCGTACGGCGCTTGCCGATACCGACATCAAGGTGCTCGCGGGAACCGAGGGTATTTGTCGAATGATCGGGGAAAGCGGAGCCGAGGTGTCCTTGAATGCCATTATCGGTGAGGCGGGGCTTTTGCCGACACTGGCGGTTATTGACGCAGGAAAAAAGTTGGCATTGGCCAACAAAGAGTCTCTTGTTGTTGCGGGGGATATTGTAATGACCCGTGCGAGAGAGAAGGGGATTGAGATCACACCCGTGGATAGCGAGCACTGTGCCATCCATCAGTGTCTCCGAGCAGGACGCGCCGAGCAAGTGAAGCGACTTTGGGTCACGGCTTCCGGCGGCCCGTTTTTCGGTTATGGCAAGGATCGTTTGGCAAAGGTGACAGCCAAGGATGCTTTGGCGCATCCCACTTGGTCGATGGGCGCAAAGATTACCATTGACAGTGCCACGCTGATGAATAAAGGCTTTGAGCTGATCGAGGCTTCTCATCTGTTTGGTGTGGAAATGGAGCGCATCCGTGCCATCGTTCATAGGGAAAGTATAATTCATTCCATGGTAGAATATATTGATAACAGCGTAATTGCCCAAATGTCGGTGCCGGATATGAGATATTGTATTCAGTACGGTATCGTGGGCGGTGACCGTGTCTCGGCAGTCATCGATGAGCTGGATCTTACGGCTTTGTCGGGGCTGACCTTCTACACCCCCGATACCGAGTGCTTTCCGCTTCTTTCCTGCGCTGTGAATTGCAAGACCATGGGAGGCGGTATGCCCGCGGTACTGAATGCGGCCAATGAAGTGGCGGTAGAAGGCTTTCTTGCGGGAAAAATTCGCTTTTTACAGATCGGGGAAAGTGTGATCGAAGCGGTGGATGCCATGAAAAAACACAGGGCGTCGGTCACACTCGATCAGATCCTTGCCGCAGACAGAGAGGCAAGATCCTATGTCCGTGAGTGGATCGGACGATACGGAAAAAAGGAGTGATCATCATTAACTTTTGGTATATTTTGTTGGCTGTTTTTGTTTTTGGCATTTTGATTTTTGTCCATGAGTTCGGTCACTATCTCTGCGCGCGCCTTTGCGGCGTGGGGATCCATGAGTTTGCTATCGGTATGGGACCGAAGATCGTGGGATGGACATCAAAAAAGACGGGAATCAAATATGCACTCCGTTTGCTCCCCTTTGGCGGCTATGTCAGCATGGTTGGAGAGGATGAGGAATCGGACAGGGAGGATGCGTTTGGCAACCGCTCGGTTTGGAAGCGCATTCTTATTGTCATTGCAGGTCCCGTTATGAATTTGCTTCTCGGCTTTTTGGCGATGCTTGTCATGGTCACCTCGTCGGGGGCGCTGGCCGGAACCCAAATCGTCTATGATGGGGAAGATCATGTCAGTGATGCCGCGGGATTGGACAGCGGTGACGTCATTCTCAAGGTGGGAAATGTTCGTGTCCATACGGGCAATGAGTTGGTTTATGAAATTCTTCACCAGGGAACCGAGCCCGTGGACATCACGGTGCGTCGCGGTGATAAGACCTTGGTGGTCGAGGATGTCCTCTTTTCTTCGCAGGAAGAAAACGGCGTTTTGGTTGGAAAGTACGATTTTTATGTAACGGAAGATCCTTTTAACTTCGGAAATGTAATAAAACACACCTTTTTCCGCTCGCTTTCCACCGTTAAAATGATCGTCGATTCCTTCGTGGATCTGCTGACGGGGCGTTACGGAATGCAGGCGGTGTCGGGACCGGTCGGAATCACCCAGACCATCGGACAGTCGGCGGCGGCAGGCTTTTCCAGCTTCTTGTATATTTTTGTGGTGATCACCATCAATCTCGGTGTGTTCAATCTTTTTCCCATCCCCGCGCTTGACGGCGGAAGATTGTTGTTCTTGCTGATCGAGGCGGTCATTCGCAGACCGATCAATAAAAATGTAGAGGGAATTATCCATTTTGTAGGTCTTATGCTGATGCTTGGACTGATTGCGATAGTTACCTTCAATGATATTATAAGGTTGTTTTAACGATGAATTACAACAGCATTCGAAAAAAGACAAAAGCCATTCGCGTCGGTTCGGTTGGCATTGGCGGCGATCATCCCATTGCTATTCAGTCCATGACCAATACCGATACCTGCGATGTAGAGGCCACACTGGGACAGATCAAGGCACTTTCCGAGCGCGGCTGTGACCTTGTGAGGATCACGGTCCCCACGATGGAAGCCGCCGAGACGATTGTCCGCATCAAGGAAAGCGGTGTGACCGTTCCCATTGTGGCGGATATCCATTTTGATTATAAGATCGCCCTCCGCTGTGCCGAGTACGGTGTGGATAAGATTCGCATCAATCCCGGCAACATCGGTGATGACGAGCGAGTGCGAGAGGTTTGCAACGCTTGCCGTGTGGGCGGGATTCCCATCCGCATCGGAGTCAACAGCGGTTCTCTTGAAAAAAATATTCTTGCCAAATACGGAGCGCCTACGGCAGAAGCGCTTTGCGAGAGTGCGTTGTATCATATCTCGCTTTTGGAGCGTTATGATTTTGAGGACATTGCTGTTTCCATCAAGGCTTCCGATGTAGCTACCATGATCGCGGCCAACCGTATGCTGAGCGAGAGGATCGATCACCCCATTCATTTGGGCGTGACCGAGGCGGGAAGCGAACGGCGAGGTCTTGTCAAGAGTTCCATCGGTATCGGTAGCTTGCTGGCTGACGGCATCGGTGATACCCTCCGTGTGTCTTTGACCGACGATCCGCTTTTGGAGATCCAAGCCGCGCGAGAGATCCTCAATGCGCTGGATATTGACGGACAAAAGCAAATGAATATTGTCAGTTGTCCCACCTGCGGCAGAACCAAGATCGATCTCATTGAGTTGGTCAAGCGTTTTGAAGCGGCGGCTGAGGCCGAGGGACTTTTAAACATTCCTCTCAAAGTGGCGCTCATGGGCTGTATCGTAAACGGCCCCGGTGAAGCCAGAGAGGCAGATATCGGCATTGCAGGCGGACGAGGTGAAGCCTTGCTGTTCTCGCACGGAGAGACCCTCTGCAAAATTCCCGAGGATGCTATCATCCCCACACTGATCGAAAAAATCAAGGAAATGGCGGCCAAGTAATGCCGCGTAAAAAAGAAAGGATAAAAGAATGTCGGAGAAGAAGTTCTTTGAGATATTCAATTTATATACCCCGTCAGAGGGGCTTGTTAACGCGGGAGCAATACTCAATGATGCTCACGACATCAAGGTGAGAGCCGACAAAGAGCGACGTTTTCTCGAGATACACATATCGCTTGCGCAACCGGCGGACAAGCCTCTTTTGTATGCTGTTGAGCAGGAGATGGCGACGGTCTACCGCTTGAACTGTGTCAGGATCTTGCCGCATTATCCCTCGTCGTTTTGGAGCCGAAATTATGTGCCGCAGATCTTGATGGAGACCGAACGCACGGGCATCGTGGCCAAGGGCTTTTTCTCGCGCTATGAGCACACACTTACCGATAATGAGCTGACAATAAAGATTCCGTTTTCCGACGGCGGTGTCAGTCTTCTTTACGATGCCAATACGCCAAAGATCATGGAACGCATTATCTTTTCGGAATTCAATGTCCATTGCTCGGTCAAGATCGAGCAGGATGCCGAAATGGAGCGCGAATATTTCTCCGAGCTTCGCGAGAAGGATATGAAGCTGATCGATGAACAGGTCAAGCAGGCAAGTATCGCTTATGCCAACCGTCCCAAGCCTTCGGAGGGAGACGACCGTCCGTGGATGAGAAGAAACGATACCCCCGCGCCTCCTCCCGAGCCACAGCTTCCTCGCGCAGCATCGATCTGCTCCGGTGGATTTGAGCCCCATGTAGAGGATGGCATTTACTATTCGGGTCATATGAAATTTGATATTTCCTCGCCCGAATACTGTATCGGAACACCATTTGAGATCACGCCGCTTTCCCTTGAACTGGTCAATACACCTGTCAAGGCGGTTGTCGTGGGCGAGGTGTTCGGTTTTTCGCAGGAGCCTACCCGTAACGGAGATAAGGTCAATACCGTTTACAGTATCACCAACGGATATTCCTCACTTGAGGTACATAACAACTATTTGGAGCCGGAAGAGGCCAAGGAGCTTGCCGAGCATATCAAGGACGGCGTTTCGGTAGCACTTCACGGCTATGCCAAGCATGAGACGAGAAAGGGAAGAACCGATGAGGATCTGACCTTCTTCCCCTCGGACGTAGCGATTGTGTCTAAGATCAAGAGGGTGGACAATGCGCCCGTAAAGCGCGTGGAGCTTCATCTTCATACCAATATGTCCTCAATGGACGCCCTCATTCCCTCTGACGTGGTGGTCAAGACCGCCAAGGCTTGGGGACACCCTGCCGTTGCCATTACCGACCACGGCAATCTTCAAGGCTATCCCGATGCTATGCTTACCGCGGAGAAGATCGGTGATATCAAGGTCATCTACGGATTGGAAGCCTATTTTGTCAACGATACCGCCAGTGCTGTGACGGGAACGCAAAAGCCCGGATTTGATGACGAGATGGTAGTATTCGATATCGAGACCACAGGTCTTTCGGTGCTCAATTGCAAGATCACCGAGATCGGCGCGGTCAAGATCAAGGGCGGCGAGGTCATCGACCGATTCAATACCTTTGTCAATCCCGAGGTGCCGATTCCTGCGGAGATCGTCAAGTTGACGGGCATTACCGATGAGATGGTGGCCGATGCGCCTCTTTTTCCCGAAGCACTCAAGGCATTTTTGGACTTTACGGGCGACGATATGCTGATCGCTCACAATGCCAATTTCGATATCGGCTTTATCCGCCATTTTGCAGGTCTTGCCGAGTTGCCCTTTACCAACTCCTATATGGATACCTTGGCACTTTCCCGTTTCATCAACCCCGAGTTAAAAAATCACAAGCTGGATACGCTTGCCAAGTATTATGAATTGGGTGAGTTCAACCATCACAGAGCATGTGATGATGCCGAGATGTTGGCTGCCATTCTGTTTTGTATGATCACAAAAATGAAGGAAAGCGACATGGCAAGCTTCGAGGATCTTCACAATGAAATGTGTGCCAAGTCCGACCCGCTGAAGCTGCCGACCTATCACCAGATCTTGTTGGTCAAGAACAAGGAGGGCTTGAAGAACCTCTACAAACTGGTCTCTTACAGCTATCTCAATTACTATCGACGCAATCCGAGAATTCCCAAGTCCGAGCTGGAAAAACACCGCGACGGATTGATCGTCGGCTCAGCTTGCGAGGCAGGGGAATTGATTCGTGCCATCATTGAGAACAAGCCTGCATCCGAGATCGAAGAGATCGTGGAATTTTACGATTATCTGGAAATCCAACCCATCTGCAACAATCGATTCCTGATCGCGGAAGGCACGGTTGCCGATGACGAGGGTCTTCGCGAGATCAACCGCAAGGTGGTGGCTTTGGGCGAGAAGTACAATAAGCCCGTCGTTGCCACCTGCGATGCTCACTTCCTCAATCAAGAGGACGAGGTCTATCGAAAGATTTTGCTGGCCGGTATGAAATTCAAGGATGCCGACCGCGATATCGGTCTATATTACCGCACGACAGAGGAGATGCTGGAGGAATTCAGCTACCTCGGTGAGGAAAAGGCCTATGAGGTGGTGGTCACCAACAGCAATATGATCGCGGATATGATCGACCCCGATGTGCGCCCCATTCCCAAGGGCTCCTATACCCCCAATATGGAGGGGGCGGAGGAGGATCTCCAAAATATCTGTTGGACGCGCGCCAAAAAGCTTTACGGCGATCCGCTTCCCGAAATTGTGGAAAAGCGTTTGGCCAAGGAATTGAATTCGATCATCAAGAACGGATTTGCCGTGCTTTACATGATCGCTCAAAAGCTGGTTTGGTTTAGCGAGAGCCAAGGATATCTTGTTGGCTCCCGAGGCTCGGTCGGCTCCTCCTTTGTTGCATCAATGGCAGGTATTTCGGAGGTCAATCCGTTGCCGCCGCACTACTATTGTCCCAATTGTAAGCATTCCGAATTTATTACCGACGGCTCCTATGGCTCCGGCTTTGACCTGCCCGATGCGGTTTGTCCCAAGTGCGGAACCAAGTATTTGGCCGACGGTCACGATATTCCCTTTGAAACCTTCCTTGGTTTCTACGGTGATAAATCTCCCGATATTGACTTGAACTTCTCCGGTGACGTACAGGGGCGTGTGCATAAGTACACGGAGGAACTGTTCGGTGCCGAGAACGTCTTCCGCGCAGGAACCTTGGGTACTCTTGCCGATAAGACGGCATACGGCTATGTCATGAAGTATTTGGAGGAGAAGGGAATCAGCCTCAACCGAGCCGAAGTCAACCGATTGGTGGCCAACTGCGTGGGAATTAAACGAACCACGGGACAGCATCCCGGCGGTATCATCGTTGTCCCCCGTGAGTATGAGGTATACGATTTTACCCCCGTCCAGCATCCCGCCGATGACCCCAATTCCAGTATTGTCACCACTCACTTTGCCTTCTCGTATCTTCACGATACCATCCTTAAGCTTGACGAGCTGGGGCACGATATTCCGACCAAGTACAAGTACCTTGAACGATTCAGTGACACCAATGTCATGGACGTGAAAATGAATGACCCCACGGTCTACGAGTTGTTCCTATCCACCAAGCCGCTGGGAGTCAGTCCCGAGGACATCGACTGTAACGTCGGCACCTTCGGTATTCCCGAGTTCGGTACCCGATTCTCTATGAAGATGTTGGAGGAAGCCCGTCCCAAGTCCTTTGCCGACCTGCTTCAGATCTCGGGTCTGTCTCACGGAACCGACGTGTGGACAGGTAACGCGCAAGATCTGATCCGCGACGGCATCTGTGACATTTCCCACGTTATCGGATGTCGAGACAACATCATGAATGACTTGATCGCGTGGGGATTGGAAAATGCTATGGCCTTCAAGATCATGGAGTCTGTGCGAAAGGGAAGAGGTCTTACTCCCGAGTGGGAGACCGAGATGAAGGCGCATAATGTGCCCGATTGGTATATCGGTTCCTGTAAAAAGATCAAATATATGTTCCCCAAGGCGCACGCGGCTGCCTACGTTATGTCGGCCATCCGTCTTGCGTGGTATAAAATTTACATTCCCATTGCCTTCTATTGCTCGATGTTTACTGTGGCGCCCAACGGGTTTGATGCCAGCATCGCCATGAAGGGAAAGTCGTTTGTTGTCGATACCATCCAGGACATTGAGGCGCGCAATCAGAAAAAAGAAGCCTCCCCCAAGGAGGTCAGCTCGATCTCCACACTCCAGCTTATCAATGAGTGTTATGCGAGAAAGATCCGTTTCCTTCCCATTGATATCGAGAAGTCGCATTCCTTTATGTTCCAGCCCGAAAACGGGGGCATTCGTCTTCCGTTCTCGTCCTTGCCGGGGCTTGGCGAAAATGCGGCGGCCAATATTATCAAGGCGCGTGAGGAATCTCCCTTCTTTTCCATTGAAGATTTGCAGATTCGCGCCAAGCTCTCCAAGAGCGTGATCGAGATCCTGCGCCAGAACGACGTACTCAAAGGCCTCAGCGAAACCGACCAGTTGTCTTTCTTCTGATTTTGTCTTGTTTGATCATTTTATGTCAAATCCTGTTTCTCGGCATACTATGGTATAGGAGAAAGGTTTATGACCTTCTCAAATACTGTATTGGAGGATAGTAATCTTATGCCCGAAAACAGATTTCCGTGCAGCAACTCCGGGGCGGCATCCCGTGATATGGTTTGTATTGAGACCAACCGTATCTTGGATTCCTGCCGTGACCGAGATTGCTTTGAGGACGTTCGCGTTTTCCTGACCGACATCGGGAATGAGATCATAGAACATACCTCGTCCGTGCGCGTCAAGGACTCTTGCATTGCGTGGGCGTTCGTGGGGATCGATCCCGTTCGTTTCAATCGCGGTTTTTACACCGTTACCATTCGTTTTTATATCAAGCTGACCTTTGAGGCCTGCGTATGCGCGGGTCGCTCTCAAGAGTTCGACGGAATCGCTGTGGTGGAGAAGAATGTTGTTCTTTACGGCGGTGAGAACCATGTCAGCGTATTCAAGAGCAGCGCGGATTCGTCCGATTTCTGTGCCGTTCCCGAGCCTTGTTGCAGCACCAAAAATGTTCCGACCGCTGTGGTCGAAGTTGTGGACCCGATCATCCTCGGTGCGCACATCGGTGAGATCAAGTCCGACTGTTGCTGCAACTGTTGCTGCTGTGCAGACGACCTGCCCGAGACCATCACGTCTCGCGTCAACGGTATGTTGGTAGACAACCGAGACGGCGAGAGAGTCCTTGTGGTTTCTATCGGTCTCTTCTCGGTCGTTCGCATCGTCCGTCCCGCACAATACCTGATCAATGCCACCGAGTATGCGGTGCCCGATAAGGAGTGCCATCCCGACGAGAACGCCAGCCCTTGCAGCGTGTTCAATTCCATGCCTTTCCCGACACATGAATTTGCCCCCCATGACCATGCCCCTCGCGGTACCGGTTGCGGCGGAAATAACGGCAAGTCCTGTTGCGGTTCCTAAAAAATTGGGGTGAAGTTTTGGCTTCACCCTTTTTTAGCCGCCTGCGGGCGGGGGAGGTCGCTTTTTTGAAAAAAAGCTCCGCAAAAAACTTTTGATCCGCGCCCTTGCTGAAGTAAGGGCGAACATAGTGCACCCCATTTAGTGCCACTATGTTCGCACAAACTACAATAAGGGCGCGGTTCAAAAGTTTTTGCGGAGCTTTTTTCAAAAAGCGACCTCCCCCGCCCGCAGGCGGCTTCAGGTTTTGTTTTTATATTCCATCGGCTTTAGCCCCGTAGCTTGCTTGAACTGTCGGTTGAAATGCGATATGTTATTAAAACCACAGTCAAGTGAAATTTCCAGCACCGATTTTTCGGTGGTGCGGAGCAGAAGCTTGGCGCGTTCGATGCGCTTGAGTCCGATGTATTCCCACGGCGTCAGACCGTTGAGCTTTTTGAAGACCGCACTGAAATAGGTGCGGCTCATGCCCGCTTGTTGTGCCAGCTCGTCGAGAGTCAGCGGCTTTGCAATGTTTTCGTCAATAAAGCGGATGGCGGCATCCATATGTACTAACTTTTCCGAGTGAAGAGGGGAGGCGTTTTCGCTTGATACGTAGTTGTAGTTGCGAATGAGCAAAACCAAAATATTTAAGAGATAGGTCTTGATCATCAACTCATAGGCCTCGGGGCGGTCGTCGGCTTCCTTTTGCATCCGCAGGATGAGGTCGGCGATATCGGCGGTGGTGGGATTGTCGCGGTCAAGACGGTTGGAAAAGCCATCGCTGCGGTCGAGGAAGATGCGCAAAAAACTCTCGTCAAGCGCGTTTCCCGAGGGTGACCAGATAAAGCGCGGCTCAAAATGGATGTTCAGCAGAACCATGGGGCTGTTGTCATAGATCTCGGTGATGCAATGCACCTCGTTGGTGCTGAATAGGTAAACGTCACCCGCGCGGATATCGGTCTCACGGTCTCCGATCCGATATACGCCGCGTCCCGATTTGATATAGGAAATTTCGAAGGCCGAGTGATGATGCTCGGTAAAGTCGCGCCGTTTGAAATCGGCTTGTGACTCATAGATGCGTAGTAAAAAACGTCCGTCATTGCTTGTGCGTTGTTCGGGGATGGTAATATCCTTGCGAATCATGGTATCCTCCCAAATCGTAACATAGTGTCATAAAATCATAATATTGTGCTTGAAAACGCTCGTTTTTTGTTTTATACTGGAATGGTAAAATGTTATTTCATGTTTATGATACATCAAAGAGAGGATTTTGTCAATGGAAACATCAAAAAATGAAATCATCAGCAGCAATATCAATACCTTTTCGTCGCCGTCCGATCTCCGCATCACCGATCTTCGTGTGTGCAATATCAACGGCGCTCCCAAGCATTGTCCGCTAATCAAAATTTACACCAATCAGGGGATCGTAGGCTATGGCGAGGTGAGAGACGCTTCCAGCGCTACCTACGCGCTCATGCTCAAGAGCCGCATTCTCGGAGAAAATCCCTGTAACGTAGACAAGCTGTTCCGCCGCATTAAGCAGTTTGGCGGTCATTCCCGTCAGGGAGGCGGTGTTTCGGGCGTAGAGATCGCGCTGTGGGACATCGTCGGAAAGGCATACGGTGTTCCGCTGTATCAGCTTTTGGGCGGCAAGTTCCGTGATAAGGTGCGTATGTACTGTGACACCGATGTGGACGGAAAGCACACGGGTCATGATATGGGACTGGCACTCAAAGCGAGAATGGATGCGGGCTTTACCTTCTTAAAGATGGATCTCGGCATCGAGCTGATGCTGGACGAGCCCGGTTGTCTTAACGCACCGATCGGCTTCCTTGAGGATATCAAAAAATACTCCATGAAGGCCATCAATCATCAGCACGGCTCCATTGATATGGATATGATGCTGGGAAAAAACTACGAGACCTTCACCATCCCTCATCACGCAACGGGTATTCATGTGACCGAGAAGGGACTTGACTATCTTGAAAATTATGTGCGCGAGGTGCGTGAGGTCATCGGCTACGAGATTCCTCTTGCCATTGACCATCTCGGACACATTGCCATCACCGATTGCATCCGTGTGGCAAAGCGCCTTGAGCCATACAATATTGCATGGATCGAGGATGTTGCACCGTGGCACTATACCGACCACTACGTCAAGATCGCAAAGGCAACCACGGTTCCCATTTGCACGGGCGAGGATATTTTCCTTCATGAAAATTTCGAGCCGCTTATGAGTCGCGGCGGTGTGTCGGTCATTCATCCCGATCTGTTGACAGTAGGCGGCGCATTGGAGATGAAGAAGCTTGGTGATATGTGTGATAAGTACGGCGTGGCTATGGCGATCCATATGGCAGAAAGCCCGATCGCGTGTATGGCGGCGATCCAGACAGCGGCGGCGATCCAAAATGTACTTGCCGTTGAGTATCACTCGGTAGACTGTAAGTGGTGGAACGACATCGCTCTCGGAATCGACAATCCGTTGATCGTGGATGGATTTGCGCGTGTGTCGGATAAACCGGGACTTGGTATTGATGAGCTCAATGAGGAGCTTTTGGCAGAGCATATGCATGAGAAGTATCCGGAAATGTGGGCATCTACCGAGGAATGGAATCGCGAATGGGCAAATGACCGCACTTGGTCTTGAGAGGTGTAATATGTTTGACTTGACAGGAAAAAGAGCCTTGATCACAGGCTCAACGCAAGGAATCGGATTGGCCATCGCCAAGCAGCTTCGACAAGCGGGTGCCGAGGTTATCGTGCACGGTGCGACGAGTGTTGATAAGTGCCTTGCGGCTATGGTCGAGGTCGGTTGTCAAAAATATGTGGTTAAGAATCTGGCCGATGCCGATGCCGCCGATGTCATTTACGCCGAGACGGGAGATGTGGATATTTTGGTGCTTAATGCCAGTGTCCAGTTCCGCAAAGCGTGGAATGAGATCACGGCAGAGGAACTGAACACGCAGATAGCGGTCAACTTTTCCGCAAGCTTGGCATTGATGCAAAAATATTTCCCCCATATGAAGCAACAACAGTGGGGAAGGGTCGTTACCGTGGGAAGTGTTCAGCAGTACCGTCCCCATAAGGATATGGCGGTTTACGCCGCGAGTAAGGATGCGCAAATGAGCTTGGTACGCAATATCGGCAAGCAGGTCGCGCCCTTTGGCATCACGGTCAACAATCTTTGCCCCGGTGTCATTGCCACCCCGCGAAATGAAGCGGCGCTGAATGATGCGGAATATCGGGAAAAGGTGCTGGCAGGCATCCCCGCAGGCTACGCAGGTCTGGCGGAGGATTGTGCACCCGCCGCTCTGTATCTTTGCTCCGACGAAGCGCGCTATGTGACGGGTAGCGAGATCATTGTGGACGGAGGTATGCACTTATGAGGCGCCCACCTGATTGGTTTTCACAAGGCGCTCTTTTTCAGATCAATCCACGCACTTTTTCGGAGGAGGGAACGATCGCCGCGGTGACCAAAGAACTGCCATTTATCGCGTCGCTGGGTTTTTCCGTTGTTTACCTTTGCCCGATCTTTGAGGAAGACGATTCTACGGACATGAGCCATTGGAGTGAGCGGCAAAAGGCCTCGGAGACGGGAAATCCTAAGAATCCTTACCGCATGATGGACTATTTTTCCATCGACAGCGAGTATGGTACCGATGCCGATCTGAAGGCTTTTGTCAAAGAGGCGCACCGATTGGGAATGCGCGTTATGCTGGATCTTGTCTATCTTCACATTGGTCCTCATGCCTATATTTTGCAGCAGCATCCCGAATTTGCACAGCATAACGAGGACGGAAGCGTCAAATGCAGTCGCTGGATGTTTCCATATCTTAACTTTGATTGCGAAGGGCTTCGCGAATATCTGTGGTGCAATATGGTGTACTATATGTCGGTATTTGATGTGGACGGCTTCCGATGCGACGTGGGAGACGGTATTCCCTTGGACTTTTGGAATGAGGGAAAACGCCGTATCTGCGCCATCAAGCCCGATGCGGTTCTTCTCAATGAAGGGCGAAAATATGAGTATTTGCTCGGCGGCTTTGATGCATGCTATTGCTTTGATTGGCATAGCGGAGTGTATGATGTGATAACGGGAAAGAAGACGGTGTCCGAGCTTGTTGGGAAAATGCGGGAAATCGCGCAAAAGGCGCTCTTGGGAGGTCTTATGCGCGATATGGACAATCACGATACCGTAACCGACTGGCCACAGCGAATTGAGACTTTGGTGGGGCACGAGGGAATGGAAATGATTCTTGCTGCCACCTATTTAATGGACGGCATTCCTATGGTCTACTGTGGAAACGAACTGGCAGACGAGGCCAAGCTTTCCATGTTTGCCAACCGCTTTCATATGGGCAAATTCTCGGCTACCGATCGAGAGGCGCTAAAAAAGACAGAAGCGGCGCAACGGCGCGGTCATGTGATGCAAATACTCAACGCGCTTCAGAGAAAAAGTCCGCTTCTTTCCCGCGGTGCGGCGGAGTGGCTGACCAATGACCGCCCCGAGACGGTCTTGTCCTTCCGACGTGTCTACGGCAAGCAAAGTGTAGTGTTTGTCGGGAATATGAGCCGCGAAGCGGTAACGGTTTCTGTAGAGGGCTTGGAGAACAATGAAAAAGTGAATATCGTTATACAAAACGGATTTTCTGATGGTGAAAATGCCATAAATTTGGATGCCTATGGATATCTTGTTATAAAAGAGGATAAAGGAGAATCGTTATGAATTTCAACGACAGAGACAAAATTATCGCATTGACTCCTCTATGGAAAGGGGAGCGTTTTCCCGACGGACGTCCCAAAGTTCCCGATAAGTACCTTGATGCGCTTTACGGAATGACTCTTGAGGAGGTTTGGAAGCCGATCTTTGTTCTCGGCTACGAACATCAGTTTGTGGGGGGCGGTGTTGCTCCGCTTCATACGCTTCACGACGACGGCAGAAAGCTTGTAGGACGCGCCGTGACCTGTACTTATGCACCTACGCGCCCCGACCTGCACGAGGTTCAATTCAACCGCGGTGCAGAGGATGGGCTCAAGGGCAACTACAATCAGTGGGTCATTGACTCCTTGGTGGAGCGCGATGTTGTGGTTTGCGATATGTACGATAAAATCTATAAGGGAACTTTCCTCGGCGGCAATCTGACCACCGCGCTTCACAACCGCACAAAGACGGGCGGTGCCGTGATCTGGGGCGGTATCCGTGACGTTGAGCAGATGAAAAAGGTACCCGAAGTTCAAGTATATTACAGAGGCATCGATCCCACCCCCATTCGCGAGTTTGTCATGAAGGACTGGAACGATATCACCAACTTCGGCGGTGCGGTTTGCCTGCCCGGTGACGTTGTATTCGGTGCCGGTGGCGGTGTTCTGTTCATTCCCAGCCACTTGGTTCCCGACGTTGTTGAGGGGGCGGCCAAGACTCATGTTAAGGACGATTTCGGCTTCGAGATGATTTGCCAAGGCAAGTTTACCACCGCCCAGATCGACCGCAATACCTGGTCGGAGGAAATGCTGGATATGCTGCTCGACTGGATCAAGAACGATCCGCGCGGCGAGGAGTACCGTGATCTCGACTGGTCGAAAGAGTACGATCTGGCTCGCAACGGAGATCCCAACGACACGCAGACCGCTCTTTGATCGAGAGGCGCCTGCGGGCGGGGGAGGTCGCTTTTTTGAAAAAAAGCTCCGCAAAAAACTTTTGTCCCGCGCCCTTTTGGTTGTTTGTGCGAACATAGCGGAACGCCATAGGATGCGGTATGTTCGCTCAAACTTTGG
>JAZSPB010000164.1:0-16442 GCA_045537235.1 Eubacteriales bacterium | reverse complement strand
AATAGAAAAGTTTTTGCGGAGCTTTTTTCAAAAAGCGACCTCCCGCGCCCGCAGGCGCCGAAAAATCAATCAAAAAATACAGGCTTTCCGCTCTTGGCGGATTCGTAGATGGCGTTGACGATGCGTACGCTGTAGGCTGGTTCGGCGAGGGTGACTTCGGGGGGGCGACCGTCGCGAACGGCGAGGATCATATCTTCTACAACGTGGCGGTGACCGTAGAGCTTTTCGGGCTCGACTTTGGCGGCTTGGCGGTTGCCGTGACCGTAGCGATCGATCATCATCTGCTCCTCGTCGTCCTCATCCATATCGTCGAGGGGATCACGCATTTTCCATGTTTTGATCATATCGGCATCGGCTTCGATAGAGCCGTCGGTACCGTACAGCATGATCTCGGTGGAGATGCCAGGGTAAGCACAGGTGGTGCTGACAAAAGTGGCTGTGGCACCGCTCTTGAATTTGATGATCGAGGCGGTCAAGTCCTCGGTTTGGATCGTGTGGTTGTTGATGCTCATGGTGGAGGTGACCGATTCGATGTCACCCATCAGCCAATGCATCAGATCAACGGTGTGTACCGCTTGGTTCATCAAAGAACCGCCGCCGTCCATTTCCCATGTGCCGCGCCAGCCGCCGCGATCGTAATAGGACTGCTCGCGGTACCACTTGACGGCGAAGGTGCCGAGGATCAGACGTCCCAGCCTGCCGCTGTCTACGGCATCTTTGATGGGATACATATTGAGATTGAAGCGGTTTTGGTGGACAACACCCACTGTCATGCCCGTGCGAATACGCGCTTCTTCGATGAGCATGGCGCGTTCGTAGGTGATATCCAAGGGCTTTTCCACCAATACATGCTTGCCCGCTTCCATGGCGCGAACGGCAAAGTCGGCGTGCATGGCGCTGGGAAGACAGATGCTTATGATGTCTACATTTTTATCTTTGAGGAGCTCTTCAAAATCCCGGTAGAGAGTGGTTTCGGGATAGCGCTCTCCAAATTTGGCGAGTCTTTTCTCGTCGATGTCACAAACGGCCACAAGATCGGCATATTCCGAAGCGGCGGCTGCCTCTGCGTGCGCACTTCCGATACCCAGACCTAATACCGCGTAACCGAGTTTTTTCATGATTTTGACCAACCTTTCCTTTGGTGTCGTATTACAAGGATATTATACAACATTTTTCAAGCAATTAAATTGTATATTTCTCGTCTTTTATTGCATATTTGACACAAGTTGAGAGCGTGAGATTATTTTTCCGTAAAGACAGTAGCCGCCGCAGACACAAGACCTTCGGAGTCGGCATAGATGTCTATGTTGCCCACTTGGTCTTTGATGGAGCGGAGAACTGCCACACAAGCGCCGTTCAGTGTTGTGCGTTCGGCGGAGAAATAGCCCACCGTTTCGCGAGGATCGCCGTTGTCTGTGGCATAAAGCTCACCGGCGCCTTCGGTGTGGAATCGGATGGGGCAAGCGGCCTTGGGGCAGGGATAGCCGTAGCGGTCGACCACATAGACGCGGACAAAGCAGGCATCCTCCCCGTCTGCACGGAGACTCTTGTGCTCGGGCAAAACCCGGATGGCATAGGGCTTGCCGGAGGTCTTGACACGGGCGCGTGCCAGTTCTTCTCCGTTTTTGCCGCGTGCCACGGCTACGAGCTCACCGGGGGCATAAGGGACATTGTCAAAAATGATGCGGCAACGGCTGATATCGCGCAGATCCAAGTATATGCGCTTTTCGTCCACCGGTTCGGTGTTTTTTGCCTTTTCCCGCACACCCATGGAGCGACCGTTGACAAACAATTCCACACGATCATAGTTGGTGAGAATATGAACGGGAATGTTCTCACCCTCGTGTCCTTCAAAATTCCAATGGGGCATGATGAAGAGAACGGGGTCGGATTTCCAAAGACTCTTGTAGAGGTAGTAGCGACTTTTAGGCAGACCTGCGGTGTCCACCGCACCGAAATAAGAGCTGCGAGCAGGCCATTCGGAATAGTAAGGTGTGGGCTCGCCAAGATAGTCGAATCCCGTCCAGATAAACTCTCCGAAGATAAAGTCATCCTCTGCCTGTTCAACAAGCTCGCGGTCGGGGTAGTAAGCCCAGTGTGGGGCAACGAGCGCGTAGTCGGATAGGGTCAGATCGTCGTTCTTTTGCATGGGGGATTCTACGACGGCGGGCAGCTTGTATTCCCCTCGTGTGGAGACACAAGAGGCGGTTTCCGAGCCGTAGAAGATCTTGTCGGGATATTTTTGGTGGAAGGATTTGTAAAGATAGGGCTTGTAATTCAGACCGATCACATCCACCGCGTCAAAGATTCCGTTTTTCTCGGCCTCCATGGCATGATTCAGGCCGATGGTCGTGGAACGAGTGGGATCCTCACGATGGCAAATGTCGGACAGCATTTTTGCTGTCTCGGCACCGTCTTCGCGGCACTGCTCGGGCACCTCGTTGCCGATGCTCCACAGGAAGACCGAGGGGTGATTGATATCGCGGCGTATGACGGCGATGGCATCGTTTTCGGCGTGCTCGTCGAAATATTGAGCATAACCGTTTGCCACCTTGGGGAGCCGCCATTCGTCAAACAGCTCGTCGATGACAAGAATACCCATTTCGTCGCACAGATCCAACAATTCGGGGGCGGGGGGATTGTGGGTGGTGCGCAGGGCATTGACACCCATGTCGGTCAAAATGGACAGCTTGCGCCGCAAGGCCGACAGGTTGACCGCCGCGCCGAATACGCCCAGGTCGTGATGGTCGCAGGCACCGTGGAGCTTCAGCGGTTTTCCGTTGAGGAACAGACCCTTTTGCGGATCGAAACGGCAGTCGCGGAAGCCGATGCGTACACTGTCACAGTCGGTCTTCTTGCTGTTTCGGAAGGTTCTGATGCGGAGGGTGTGAAGAGACGGCGAGGAGGGCGACCAAAGCGCGGGGTCATCGACCTTGACCGTGTAGGTTCCCATGCCGCCCACGATCATACCGCGTCCCGAAAGCAGATGGGAGCCGTCGGGGCTGCAAAGCTCGATCTCGAAGGAGTCGGGTGCTCCGTCGGAGAAAAGATTGACGGTGAGGGTTGCCTCCTCTTCGCTGACGTTGCGGATCCATGTGCGAATGCCGCAGTAAGTAAGGGAGTCGGGCGACCGAGTGACAAGATACACATTGCGGTAGATGCCCGCACCCGAATACCAGCGAGAGCAATTGGGCTTGACGGTAGCCTTGACCGCCAGCAGGTTTTGCTCACCGAATTTTACAAAGGGAGTAATATTAACGGCGAAGGAGGTATAACCAAAATGATGATTGCCTACGGGGGTGCCGTTGATGTAGATCTCGCTTTCCCACATAATGCCGTCAAAAATCAGTTCCAGTTGATTTCCTTCGGATTCCTTTGGCACAAGGAAGGGTAGGCGGTACCAGCCGCATCCCACGGTGGGAAGCGCACCGGTGCGCCCCGTGTGCGGAATGGCTTTGGTAACGCCGTCCTCAAGGACGGTTTGGTAGGAGATGTCGTTCTCTTGCTTGAAATCATGACCGATCGCCCAGTCGTGTGGGACGGTGACGGTCTGCCATGCGCTGTCATCAAGATCGGGGGCGGCATATTTTTCGGTGCAGTCGAGATCGACCTTGAGGAAACGGTATCCCTCATGCAGACGTTCGACCGTTCTTTCGGTTGCTTGCATAACGACTCCTTTCATCGGGTGAGAATGGCCAGGCGGGGATTGCCCGAAAGGTCATGCTCGACGGTGCAGTCAAAGCCGTTCTCGGCGGCAATGGCTTTTATGTCCTCCTCCTGGTCATAGCCGATCTCCAACAGCATAAAGCCGCCGGGTGCCAAGCAGGAGGAGAAGCGGTCGACAATGGTGCGGTAAAAGATCAGTCCGTCCGTCCCTCCGTCGAGAGCGGCTTGCGGCTCACGGAACAACTCCGGCTCCAATGTTCCTACCACCTCGGACCGAATGTACGGCGGATTGGAGAGGATCGCATCTACAGTGCCGAGCGATTGCGGACAAGAGGGCTCCAGCACGTCGGCGCGGCGAATCTCAAGTCGGTCATTCACCCCGTTCCGCTCGCTGTTTTTCTGTGACAGCGCGACCGTTTCGCCAAAGAGATCGACGGCTATACCGCGGCAATCGGGGCGGTGACGGAGGGTGGAGATGGCAATACACCCGCTTCCCGTACATAGGTCGGCAAAGCGGGCATTTTCCGGCAGCTTACGGATGGCGTGCTCCACCAAAAGCTCGGTTTCGGGGCGGGGGATGAGACAGGCGGGCGACACATGATAGGTCTCCCCGAAAAAGTCCCATTCTCCGAGAATATAGGCAAGAGGTTCGCGGGAACACCGCCGAGTCACCGCTTCGGTGAGTACCTCACTTTGCAGATCTCTTTCGGGGTCGACCATCAAAGCGGCGCGGGAGAGCCCGCAGAAATGTTCCGCAAGAAGTGCCGCTTCGTTTTCGGCACAGTCGATTCCGTGATCCCGCAGGAGACGGCAGAGCTCGCGGTAGGTCATCAGAAGGACTTGAGGAAGTTGACAAGGGTGCGGAGCTCATCGGGGTCGGTCACGCCCTTGCCTTCGTAGGATACGGTGCCGTCATAGCCGTTTGCGCGGAGCACGTCGAAGAAGGCCTTGTAGTTTGCACCGTCGTCATGGGTGGGAGCGGTGCGCTTGACGGGGCTTGCGATATGAACGTGTCCGAGGAAGGGCACACAGGGAACCAGCTCCGACAGCTTCTCGCCGTTCTGCATCAGGTGGTAGAAGTCCACATGGGCTTTGACATTCTCGCGGTCAGCAAGCTGAGCCAGCTTGACCGATTCGCCTACGAGATTGATGATGTTGCATTCTTCATGGCGCAGAGGCTCGATGACCACGGTCTGACCGTGCTTGGCGGCTACCTCCGCAAAAATGCGAGTGACCTTGACAAGCTGATCCCAAGCCTCATCAAAAGAGAAGCCTTCGGGAACCACCTTGGCCTTGGAGGATCCGAAAACCAAGATCTTTACGCCCAAACGAGCCAGACGGGCAAAGCTTTTTTCGGAAAATTCGCGAATTTTATCGTAGTCCACGTCGGGACCTGTCAGGCGGATATCACCGGGGACCAAGCCGTTGGTGCAATATGCGTATTCGGGATGCGCGGCGGCAATGTCGGCCATCTTTTCAAAGTCTTCGTCGCTCATGGCAGACAGCTTCATATTGCTGACTTCAATATAGTCTGCGCCGGCGGCCAGTGCTTTTTCCATGTTGAGTACATCTGTGCAAATTCCGATTTTCATAGTGGGAACTCCTTTGGCTTTTTTTTATTAGAATATTGTACATGTCTTTTTGAAAATATTCAATAAAATGATACCATATTTTTCCTAAAAAGTCTATAGATTTTAAGAATTTTCGAAAAATTCACAAGGAATAACCGATACCACTTGAAAAAAAGAGGAATTTGTGGTATCCTTTTGGTATAAACTTTTGAAGGAAAAGGATATTGAAAATGAAGGAATTACTGATCAACATGGCCAAGGGCCTTTGGATCGGCGGTACACTCACCGTGCCCGGTGTCAGCGGCGGTGCGATGGCCATGATCCTCAATATATACGACAGAATGGTCTGTTCACTCAACTCCCTGTTCCGACGCGGAAAATGGAAGGACAAGAAGCAAAGCTTGATCTTTCTTGCCTCGGTGGGGATTGCCGCTGTGGTGGGATTTGTGCTTATATCCCGTTTTGTGGGAATGCTTTTGGAGGCCTTTCCCGTGCACGTTTGCTTCCTTTTTGCGGGAGCGATCGCAGGCGGTATTCCCGCAGTGCTGGCGGCGGCCGATATCAAACGGGTCAAGGTGACTGATCTGCTGTTCGTGCTCGTCGGTGTGGGGATCGTATCCCTGATCGCGCTGATCCCCGAGGGACTTTTCTCTCCGGAAAATGCGGGCGGTGTAGGCGGTGTGGCACTTCAGATGGTAGGGGGCTTTGTGGTGGCCTTCGGCTTGGTGCTCCCCGGCATCAGTATGTCGCAGATGCTCTATGTGTTTGGGATGTATGAGTCGATCATCGACTGCGTGTCTACCTTGAATGTCGTTCCGCTGATTCCTATCGGCATCGGCGGAGTGGTGGGAACTTTGGCTACCTCCTTTGGGGTGGAAAAGCTGATGTCTCGTTTTCCGAGACAGTCGTATTTGATGATCTTCGGGTTCCTTCTCGGCTCGATTCCGCAGATGTTTACGGGAATGTCGCTCGTCGGCACGGGTGTGCTCGATTGGGCGCTGTTTGTTCTGCTCTTTGCCGTCGGCGCGGCACTGGTCGTTGGTATGTTCTTGTTGGAAAAACGAGGAAAAAAGCAGTAACGTGCGCTTTTGGGGGCGGAGAAACCTTGAACAGCGAGATAAATTCGAAATCGCTGAAAATCAACCGTTTGGTGTGACAGCGTGTTTCAAAAAAGTGACCTCTTATGCTCGTGGGGGCGGTCTTATAAATAAAAAGGATGTCGAACGATTGGATTCTGACATCTTTTTTTATTTATGGAGAATTTTATGAGTTTTTGGAATTGCTTTTGGGGAGATCCCATGCTTGTCGCGGTAATTTTGGCTGTCGGTGTTGTGGTTTTTGTTAATGGGTGGACCGATGCGCCGACGGCGATATCTTCTTGTGTGGTTTCGGGGGTGCTTTCTTTGCGGCGAGCGGCAATTTTGGCGGCGATCTGCAATTTGTTGGGGATCGCGTTGTCATCTGCGGTTCGTCCTGCGGTGACCGCAACGGTGCAGGGGATGGTCAGCTTGCCGACGGGGGCTTCGAAGCTGTCGTTAGCGGTACTGCTCTGTGCCATGGCGGGGACGGCTGTTTGGGCGGTAGTAGCTTGGTTTTTCGGCATTCCGACCAGCGAAAGTCATGCGCTTTTGGCAGGACTTTCGGGGGCGGCGGTCTCTTGGGGCGGATGGTCGGCGGTGCGGCTTGATGCGTGGCGACGTGTGGCACTGGGGCTTGGATTGTCGCTTGTCGGCGGGGCGGTACTTGGATTTTTGATATTTGCCGCTGCCGAGCGCGTATGGCGGAAAGGGGATGCGGCGACCGAAAAGGGAGTAGGGAGAATGCTTGTGTTCGGCGCGGCGACCATGGCCTTTATGCATGGGGCGCAGGATGGACAAAAGTTCATGGGAATGTGGCTTTTGGCACTCTCCTTTGGCGGAGGCACCGAGATATCACGAGGCGGAATGGTCGCGGCTTGTGCGCTTCTTATGGGTATGGGAACACTGATCGGCGGCGGTCGGATCGTCAAGACGTTGGGACAAAATTTGGTCAAGACGGGGCTTCGGGAAGGCTTCTCGGCCGATCTCGGCGCGGCGGTCTGTCTGTTGCTTCTTACCCTCGCGGGCTTTCCCGTCAGCACGACGCACACCAAAACGGCGGCGATCATGGGTACGGGAATTGCCAAGGGGCGAGGAGGCTGGGATGCTCCTACGGTTATAAAACTGTTTTTGACGTGGCTTTTGACCTTTCCGATCTGTTTTTTGTTATCCTATTGGGGAATGAAGCGGTTGTTGCCCCTTCTTTGAATGTATTGACATTTTCGCGGCAATATTGATACAGAAACCGTGCTTTTCGCTTATTTTCCGATAAACTCGCGGATGAGTGCGTTGTCGGGAACCGAACGGGGGTCTATGGTGGGCAGAGCGGCGAGAACATCAAACATTTCGGTCAGCCAAGGATGTTTGATTTGCTCTTCGGGGATGCTGTCGGGGAGAATGCTTTTGTAAACGCACATTTCGTAGGGAACAAAGGTGTCTACATCGAAGTCGGCACGGTGCTTATAGGGCATGATATACAGATTTTCGCCCCTCTCCACGCTGTCATAGACCGAGATCACATCGGCATAGGTGCGTGCGCGTTCTCGACTGTCGCGGATCAAGCGGCGCGCCAGACGCACTTTGGAGGGGTGGAGCAGAGAGTGACTCTCTCCCTCTCCGTGCTCGATACGGGTGCGGACGCTGACATAAATGCGAGAGGTGTAGTCATCGGCGCTTCCGATGACCGAGGGGTTGAGCGCGTGTATCCCTTCGAAAATGATGATCTCCCCGGGGTGAAGACGCAGGGTCTTGTCGCTTATGTGCTGTGTGTTGGTGGTGAAATCGTAATAGGGAAGGTGTACCGTCTTGCCGTGCATGAGCGCGTCCAACTGTTCGGACAGCAGGTCGCCGTCCACGCGGTCGGGCGACTCCAAGTCCAGCTCGTGCCGACGGAACAGCTCGGTCTCTTCCTCGGTGAAGGTGTGGAAATAATTGTCCATGGAGATGATGTGCATTTCCATTCCCATTTCCTCAAGGCGACGGGCGATCATGTGCGAGGTGGTGGTCTTGCCGGAGCCGGAAGGACCGGAAAGCAGGACTACGGGACGCTCGTTTCCATCCTTGGCTACTGCCGATGCCAAGGCATCAATTTTGCTTTGAAATTCTTTTTCCGACGTGCGGATGAACGCATCGGGGGCGGACAGTGCTTTTTGGCGGATGTCTTGAAGCAGCATAAATACACCTCGATTCCGGCGCCGTGGGAGGGGACTTGGCAAAAATGTCACCGCTCGCAGGCGTCTTTGATTGTAAATTCTTGTAAATTTTTTAAGAAAAAATTGACAAAAAAAGTCGGTTATGATATTATTATAAGTGTAACTGTCGGCTTTGGCGGCAATGTCGCCGCGGTTGCTCTGATTTTATTTTACCACACGGGCGAACGTTTTTCAAGAACATAATATGTCTTTTTTGCATCATTTCATTGTATTCCCGAGAGGGGACGTTTGCCAAAGCCTTGGGAGGTGAATATGAAATTTTCCAAATGGATGAAGCGATTGCTTCGCCAGCGAATATTGATCATACTGATCATTCTTCTTCAGATCGCTTTCTTGGCGTGGTCCATCTTTTCCAATTCCCGTCGGTGGGAGATGGTCTCGGTGGTTCTGACGTGGATCAGCTTTTTCGTGGCGCTTTATGTGGTCAATTCCCGTGACAAGAGTGCTTACAAGACCTCTTTGGTGTTTCTGATCCTATTGGTACCCATTTTCGGTGGACTGTTTTATATCTTTTTTAAAGGAACCTTTCCGTGGCGCTCGATGCACCGTCAGCTTTTGGCACTTGAGAAAAAGGCGAGAGACAGTCGGATGCTCCCCCGTGAGGTAGAGGAAACCGCTTGCCGCGATCATCCGATGTGGTCGGGACAGATCCGCTATCTTACCGATTATGCGGGATTTGCCATCAGTCAGGGCAATGAGACGCAATATTTCCCCTTGGGAGATGACGCGCTGCCCGCTATACTGGAGCAGCTGAAAAAGGCTGAGCGCTATATCTTTTTGGAGTTTTTTATCATCCGCGAAGGAAAAATGTGGGACGCGATCGCTGAGGTGTTGGAGGAGCGGGCGGCGGCAGGTGTGGATGTGCGCATTATATACGACGATGTCGGGTGCTTCGAAGGGCTCGGCGGCAAGAAATTTTCCGAGGCCGGCTACAAAGGGATCCAATTTGTTGCCTTCAACCGTTTTATTCCTCTGGTTTCTACCATACAGAACAATCGCGACCACCGCAAGATCATAGTCATTGACGGTAAGGTGGCCTTCACGGGCGGCGTCAATATTGCCGATGAATACATTAATGCCATCGAGCGGTACGGTCATTGGAAGGACTCGGTTCTCATGGTGCGCGGCGGTGCGGCATGGAGCTTTACCGTGATGTTCTTGCAAATGTGGAGCTTCTGCGGCAAGCGAGACGAGCCGTTTGAAAACTATTTTCCCGATGAGATCCCGTGCATTGAGAGCAACGGTTATGTGCTGCCGTATACCGATGCCCCCATGGATCGAGAAAATGTGGGAGAGCACGTGTATTTGCAAATGATCAACAACGCACGGCGCTACTTCTATCTCGCGACCCCCTATTTGATCATTGACGACAGTACCGTTTCGGTGTTGACTCTCGCCGCCAAAAGCGGTGTGGATGTGCGCATTATCACGCCCTACCGATACGATAAGTTCTGGGTGCATTTCACTACCCGTTCCTACTATCGAAAGCTTATCCACGCAGGTGTCAAAATATACGAATACTCCCCCGGCTTCATCCACTCCAAGCTTCTTGTCACGGATGACGAAGCCGCGATCGTGGGAACCGCCAACATGGATTTCCGTAGCCTGTATCTGCACTTTGAGTGCGGTGCCGTTATGTACGGTACCAAATCTGTAACCCAAGTCAAAGAAGACTTCCTCAAGACTCTCGAGCTTTGCCACAAGATCACTCCCGAGGATTGCCACCGAAGCTGGCCCGTTCGCTTCATACAATCCATCATGCGTCTGTTTGCCCCTCTTATGTAATGTCGGAGAGGGCGCCTGCGGGCGCGGGGGGAGGTCGCTTTTTTGGAAAAAAGCTCCGCAAAAAACTTTTCTAATGTGCCCTTGTATAAATTGAGCGAACATACTGCACCCCTTGGGGTTTTGGTATGTTCGCTCAAACTTTCAGAAGGGCACATTAGAAAAGTTTTTGCGGAGCTTTTTCCAAAAAGCGACCTCCCCGCGCCCGCAGGCGCCCTCTCCAACGTTACTCCACGGTGACGGATTTGGCGAGGTTTCTGGGTTTGTCCACGTCCAAGCCTTTGCCTGCGGAAACTGCGTAGGCTAAGATTTGGAGGACGGTGGCGGCGGGGAAGACGGAAAGTTCTTCGCGGATATCGGGGATGATGAGTTGCTCATCACAGGGGATGGCATAGGTTTTAGCCAGGGATTCAGAGCACACCGAAAGGACGTGTGCGCCGCGGGATTTGACTTCGCGAATACCTGAAACCGTCTTTTCGCAGACGGCGGATTCGGTGGTCAGGGCGATTACGGGGGTGCCGTCTACGACCAGTGAGATGGTACCGTGCTTGAGCTCGCCTGCGGCATAGGCCTCGCTGTGAATGTAGGAGATCTCTTTGAGCTTAAGGGAGGCTTCTACGGCGATACTGTAGTCAAGACCGCGACCGATGTAGAACAGGTGCTCGGTTTGCAGGAAGTGCCGAGCGCAAGCCGAGATCTGCTTTTGGTTTGCCAAGGTCTTTTCGACGACCTCGGGGACTTTTTCCAACAGATCCCGACAAAGATCACGGGTATACTGTTCGGTGATATTGCCGCAAAGGAGCCCCAGACGGACGGCGAGCAAGCAGAGAAGGGCGCACTGTACGCTGTAGGCTTTGGTGCTTGCCACGGCGATCTCGGGACCTGCCCATGTGTAAAGGACATTGTCTGCCTCGCGTGCTACCGACGAGCCGATGACATTGACGATAGCGAGGGTGGGGACACCCTTGGCTTTTGCGTGTCTCAAGGCGGCCAGTGTGTCGGCGGTCTCACCCGACTGGGACAAAAGAATGACCAAGTCGTCGGGGGAGAGGATGGGGTCGCGGTAACGGAACTCGCTGGCGATCTCTACGTTGACGGGAATTCTTGCCAGACGCTCGATCAGTGTTTTGCCCACAAGTCCTGCGTGCATGGCTGTGCCGCAGGCGACGATGTGAATGGTCTTGACATTGGCGATGGTGTCGGTGTCGAGGGCTTCGATATCAAAGAAGGGAAGTCCGTTGCGGATACGGGGGGCTACGGTCTTGCGCAGAGCCTCCGGCTCTTCGTGGATCTCCTTGATCATGAAATGAGGATAACCGCCTTTTTTCGCTTGCTCCACATCCCAATCCACTGTTTCTCGGGGCTGTTCGGCGGGCTTTTTTTCGCTGTTGAAGAAGGAGACACGGTTTTGGTTGAGAACCGCTACGACTCCTTCCTCCAAGCGGTAATATTCGCGAGTGTGTGCCAAAACAGCGGGAATGTCCGATGCGATAACACCGCCCTCACCGTTGACCGCTACGATCAGCGGCGAGTCGCGACGTACGGCATAGATGGTGTTGGGAATGTCGCGAAACATGATTCCGAAGGCATACGAGCCGCGAAGAAGCTTGACGGCCTCGAAGATGGCATCCAGCGGATCGTGGGACACGCGGTAGAGACTGT
Source organism: Eubacteriales bacterium (assembly GCA_045537235.1). Lineage (GTDB taxonomy): Bacteria > Bacillota > Clostridia > Oscillospirales > CAG-272 > RGIG8775. The sequence goes on along the minus strand of JAZSPB010000164.1, from coordinate 4,472 downwards.
CGATCAGCTTGACCGCTACCTCGGTGTCTGTCTCGGACAGAAAAGTGTAGCCCTTGGCGCGAAGCTGTTCGGCAAGCTCGGCATAGTTTTCGATAATGCCGTTGTGCACCAAAGCCAAATGCTCGGCAGTATGGGGGTGAGAGTTGCGGTCGGAGGGCTCGCCGTGGGTTGCCCAACGCGTGTGTCCGATGCCGCAGGTACCCTTGAGGTCGGTACGAGCAGCCAGTTTTTCTGCCAAAAGAGATAACCGTCCTTTGGCCTTGACTGTCTCAATCAAGCCGTCCTCCGAGCCTACTGCGACGCCTGCCGAGTCATAGCCGCGATATTCCAGCGTTTCAAGACCGTCCAAAAGGATCGGAACCGTCGGTTTATTTCCGGTGTAACCAATAATTCCACACATATATAGATTCCTTGCTTGCTGTTATTTATTGCCCACACGCGCTTGAATTACGGTGGCTACGCTGTCCACCGCTTCACGGGTGAGGGTGAGATCGTCGGCCTCTGCCATTACGCGGATCAGAGGCTCGGTGCCGGAAGGACGAACGACCACGCGACCGCGGGTTCCCAGCTTGTTGCCGGCTTCCTTGATGGCTTTTTGAATCTCGGGATCGGTATAGAAGAGTAGCTTGCCCTCGGGAGATACGCGCAGATTGACCATGTACTGGGGATATTTGGTCATGATGGCAGCCAGCTCCGAGAGAGGCTTGCCGTTGCGCTTCATGATGGACAGAAGCTGGATGGCGGTCAACTGTCCGTCATCCGTGGTGGCATAGTCACGGAAGATGATGTGCCCCGATTGCTCGCCGCCGATGGCATAACCGCCTAAAAGCATCTCCTCCAACACAAAGCGGTCACCTACCTTGGTGGCGATGAATCGCAGACCGTTCTCGTCGCAGAATTTGGTAAAGCCGAAATTGGTCATGATGGTGCCTACTATGGTGTTGTTAGGCAATTTGTTTTGCTTTTTGAGATCCAATCCGCAGATGGCCATGATCTGGTCGCCGTCCACAAGCTCACCGTGCTCATCCACGCAAAGGAAACGGTCAGCGTCGCCGTCAAAGGCAAGACCGCAGTCCAATCCGTGCTCTACCACATATTGCGTCAGACTCTCCATGTGGGTGGAGCCGCAAGCTTCGTTGATGTTTGTGCCGTTGGGTGTGCAGTGAAGCATATGTACTTCGGCGCCCAGAGAGGTGAAGAGCTGCTCCGCACTCACCGAGGACGAACCGTTGGCGCAGTCGATGGCGATGCGAAGACCGTCAAAGCGCACATCGGTGGAGGCGGCAATGTGGGCGATATAATCGGAGAGGCTTTCAACAGCGGAGTCGATATTTCCGACCCCACCCGCTACGGGCAGCTCTCCGTCGGCACCGTTGCCCTCCAGCACCAAAGACTCGATCTTTTCCTCCAGCTCGTCGGGCAGCTTGTAGCCCTCGCCGCCGAAGATCTTAATGCCGTTGTAATCATAAGGATTGTGAGATGCCGAGATCATCACACCTGCGTCCGCACCGAGCAACTTTACCAAATAGGCCACAGCGGGTGTGGGGACGGTGCCCAGCAGACGAACATTGGCGCCCGCCGAGCAAATACCTGCGGCAGCGGCGGAGCAAAGCATTGAAGAAGAGATACGGGTATCACACCCGATGAGAAACAGCGGTTTGCGGTTCAGACCCTCGCCCAGCACCGTTGCGGCGGCGCGACCGATCTTCATGGCCTGTTCGCAGGAAAGTTCACGGTTGGCGATACCTCGAACGCCATCGGTTCCAAAAAGTCTTCCCATTTCAGTTATCTTCCTTTCTGATTTTTCTTAATACGATATTATCCATAGATTTGACGATGTGTCCCTCGGGAATGACACCTCGCACCGAGGTGAGAGGGTAGACCGAGCAGTGGCGACCGATGATGGTGCCGGGGTTGAGGACGCAGTTGCATCCCACCTCTACAAAGTCACCGAGCATGGCGCCGAATTTTCGCATTCCCGTGGCAATGCGCTCCTCGCCTGCGCGGACGACCACATTGGTCTTGTCGCTTTTGACATTGGACGTGATGGAGCCGGCTCCCATGTGAGATTTGTATCCGAGGATGGAATCTCCCACATAATTAAAATGGGGAACTTGAACACTGTCGAAAAGAATGCAGTTTTTGAGTTCGCAGGAATTGCCTACCACGGCGCCCGCGCCAACAATGGCCGAGCCGCGAATATAGGCACACTGACGGATCTCGGCGTTCTCGCAGATGATGCAGGGGGCACCGATCGAAGCAGAAGGGGCAACAGTTGCGCTCTTGGCGATCCAAACACCGGGGATGGGGTTGTCATATTCTTCGGAAGAGAGGGTAGCTCCCTTGGAAAGAATAAAGGCCGAGAGCCCGGGAAGAGCCTCCCACGGATGGGAGAAGTTTGCGAGATACTCGGCGGCAACGGTGTGGGAAAAGTCAAAGAGCATGGAGGTTTGTATTTCTTGCATAGCTCTATAGATCTCCTTTTTTCTTTGGATTTGTGTTAAAATGCTTTGAATTTGTGTAACGATTCTTTTTACCGCACCATTATAACAGAGCTTTTTTCAAAAATCAAGGGTTTTTTCAAAAATAATTGCAAAAAATACAAAAAATCGAAGGTTTGTTACGCAAAATCAAAGATTTATTGCCAAAATGGGGGTTGTGACAAAAAAAGCATAATGGGAGAGCGGTCATGATTGGAACCCATCCGCCAGTTTGGTCAGTGCACTTTTTTCAATGCGGCTGACATAAGAGCGGGATATACCGAGAATGGAGGCGATCTCGCGTTGTGTGGCGGCGCGTGTCCCGAACAGCCCGTAACGCATAACAACGATCTGTTTTTCTCGATCGGTGAGCGCGGTTTCCACAAGACGGAGCGCTTTTTCCACTTGAATCTTGGTTTCCACTTCCTCGGCCACGTTCTCTTCGGAGCAAACAATATCGGTGTAGGTCAGTGGGTTGCCGTCGCGGTCGACGTCGATGGTTTCGCCCAAGGACACCTCGGTGCACAGCTTTTTTCGGGAGCGGAAGTACATCAGAATTTCATTTTGGATGCATTTTGCGGCATAAGTGGCGAAACGGGCGCCGTTTTCTACACGAAAGGAGTCTACCGCCTTGACAAGGCCGATGGAGCCGATGGAGATCAGATCCTCTTGATCTTTGGCGGTGGGATAATATTTTCGGACGATGTGAGCCACCAGGCGCAGGTTGTGGAGAATCAGGCGCTCGCGCGCCGCGTCATCGCCCTCGGCGGCGGCATAAAAACAACGCGTCTCCTCCTCTCGACCGAGCGGAGGCGGAAAGCTTTGCGGGGTGCTGACGCCGAGGATCATGTGCATGAATTTGGATATGAGAGCAAAAAAGTGCCAGAACATAACAGGCCTCCTTGTGTGGGGTTATGCTCTATTTTATGCGAGCCGACCGCCTTTATTGCCCGTCCGGGAAATATTGATATTCTTGCTTGCAGTTTTTCTCACATTTCGCTCGTTTTATGGAGTTATTTGAAAAGTTATGGAAAAAAATGCGAAAAACGCTTGACTTTCGTCGAAGGATGTGCTATGATTTTTACAGGAAGAGATGAAAGGGGAAAATCTATGAAAATCAATCAAACCGATTCGTCCGCCAAGGACATTGCTTACGAAGGATATCTGAAGATCAACAACTGCGGACTTTGCACCGATGCCGACTCGGGAATCGGCGTTGAAATTCCTGCCGGACGCCGCGATTATCATTTTGTTTATATCGTGGACGGAACCATGTATTTTGAGCTGGAGGGTAAACGCGTAGAGCTCGGCGCGGGCAATTTGGTGTTCTATCGCCCCGGCGAGGCACAGGTCTACGGAAGTTACGAGGGAGAATCTGTTTCCTATTATTGGGCACATTTTTCGGGCACCTGCGTGGAGGACGTAATGCGCGATTGCGGTTTCTCGGATAAGACACGTTGCTTTATCGATGTGGACGGCGGTATTTGCAAGGCGCTCAACATGATCATCAAAGAGTATACATATGGCGAATATTGCTATATAACGAAATGCAACGCGCTTTTCCTCATGGTGCTTTCCGAAATGGCAAAGCTTACCGATCATGCGGCGAAAGTCAGCGAAAAATATGACATTCTTCTCCCTGCCATCAAAGCCATGGAGCAGAATTATTCCGTGTGGTATAAAAATGAAGAATATGCAAAAATGTGCGGAATCAGCAAGTACCATTTCATCCATCTTTTCACCGAATGCAAGGGCTGTTCGCCCTCCAAATACAAGTCGAATCTTCTGATGCAGAAGGCAGCAGAGCTTATCCGCATCTCCTCGGTTCCCATGAATGAGATCGCAGAGATGCTCGGCTTCGATGACCCGCTTTATTTCAGCAAAAAGTTCAAGGCTTGCTACGGAATGTCTCCGTCCGAGTACCGCAAAGCCGGCGATAGATAATTGACGGGTGCCTGCGGGCGGGGAGGTCGCTTTTTGAAAAAAGCTCCG
>JAZSPB010000182.1:0-21887 GCA_045537235.1 Eubacteriales bacterium | reverse complement strand
CCTTTGCGGATATGCTGTGCTGGTGGTATAAAAAGGCGAACGTGGAGATCTATCTCACGGAACAGACAATGATCGACGCAATGACGGGAGTCATCGAGGCAGGACTGGGTCATATGAGCCGCGAGCGAGTCCGCTTTCATTTAATGGAGGAGGACTTTATCTACGAGGACGAGAATATCCGTCTTTGGCTGATCCCCAACTGCCACTTGAAGAACCGCTCCGATACCCACGACCGTCCTTCCTACAGCATCGTACTTGAAGCGGAGGGGAAGCGGCTGATCTTTACGGGAGATATGTCCATGGGGCTTCGTCAGGACGACTTCCCGAGGATCGCTATCGAGGAGCCTTCGGACTTTATTCTGTGCGAGATGGCACACTTCGGTGCCGAGCCCGTAGAGGAATATATCAAACAATGTAAAACGAAGCAGGTCTGGTTCAATCACGTTTCCTTCAAGCAGGAGCTGTTTGACGCCATCGAAGAGATGGATAAAAAATATCCCTTTACCGTCAAGGCGGCAAACGACGGCGATACCGTGATCCTTTAATTTCGGAAATTGTTGAAAAAACTTCAAAAAAACGCTTGACAAAAGCAAATTCCCGTGATATAATAATTTGCCGCGTAAAAAGGGCTTTTTTAAGTGCGTCCGCATTTTGGTGTGTACGCCGCCTGCATGTCAGCGAGTCTATAAAAGAAAGAGAGGTGCTTTTCGTGTTTGCTATCATTGAAACCGGCGGAAAGCAGTACAAGGTCAACGAGGGCGATATCCTTTTCGTTGAGAAGCTTGACAAAAATGAGGGCGAGACTGTAGTTTTCGACTGTGTGAAGGCAATTTCCGCAGGCGATAAGCTCGAGATCGGTGCTCCCACCGTTGCAGGTGCAAAGGTCACCGCAAACGTTCTCAAGAACGGCAAGGCCAAGAAAATTTATGTAATGAAGTACAAGGCCAAGAAGAACGAGAAGAAGAAGATCGGTCACAGACAGCCTTACACCAAGGTACAGATCGTTTCTATCGAAGGCTGATCGTTACGGTAGCAGGACAAAGGACGAATGACAAAGATCGTTTTTTACAGAAGCAACGGCGTTTTCTGGGGCTTTGAGGAGCAGGGACACACGGGCTATGCCGATGCGGGCGAGGACATCCTCTGCTCGGCACTCTCGGCTATGACCATGCTGATCATCAATACCATCGAGGTCTCCTATGCGTCGGACGTGGATTATGAGATCGACGATGACGACACCCGTATCGTGGTCACTTCAAAAGCGGCACTTCCCGAGTTTGAGGATGACGAGCGCAAACGGTATGCCGTTTCGGGACTTTTCATGTCTTACTTTTACCAGCTCAATGACATGACCGAGGAATATTATAAGTTCCTTGAGGTCGATGTGATTGACAAGGATTACGTTTGATACATCATCGGATTTTGCCTGTGGTTTCCACTTGAACACTTGAAAAAGATTACTGAATTTTATGGAGGTATGCTGAAATGTTGAAGCTCAGTTTGCAGTTTTTTGCTCATAAAAAAGGTGTCGGTTCTACAAAGAACGGCCGTGATAGCGAATCCAAGCGCCTTGGCGTAAAGAGAGCTGACGGACAGGCAGTGGTTGCCGGCAACATCATCGTCAGACAGAGAGGCACCGCCATCCATCCCGGTAACAATGTTGGTATCGGTAAGGATGACACGCTGTTCGCTCTGATCGACGGACGTGTTAAGTTCGAGCAGAAGACCAAGAGCAAGAAGCAGGTAAGCGTTTACGCTGACTGATTTCTCGCCTAAAATAAAAGCAGACTTTGAACGGTCTGCTTTTTTTCATTTGATTCAGCCCTGTGGGGGCGAGAGGTTGCTTTCCTAAAAAACGCAAGGGCGTGCGCAAAAATGTTTGATCCGTCCCCTTGCGGAAAATAAAAGGCTGTCCCACGCCAAAACGCAGGATAGCCTTTTCTCAATTGGTAAGTTATAAGGTGATCTCTTTGATGCACATTCCGCCAATCGCTTTTTCTACCTTGAAGGGAACGGTGACTGTCTTGCCGTCGTGAACGATCTCAGCCTCATAGTCTCCCAAAAAGCCCTTGAATTGGTAGTTGCCGTCGTAAGCATGAGGCGCATCGGTTTCGGTGTGCCATTCTTTTTCGAACAACTGCTTGACACGGTGATAAGCGGGCTTTGGGGTCATGTCAAAGCGGATCAGACCGCCGTAATAGTAGTTTTCACCTGCCGTCATATCTCCGGGCTCGGCGCGGTGTGCGTAGCCGTCCACCAGATTCCAGTAGATGATCTGCTCCACATTCGGATGGCTGAACCATACGCGGTAGATATTTTCCAAGATGTCCGCTTGAATGGCCTCGTCCTCATCGTTTTGCGAGAAGGCGGGCAGAGTGACCTCGGTGATTTGGATAGGAAGACCGATTTGGGCATAGGTATCCATCACGCGGTACAACTCGATGGGGTTGTAGCGGATGTCAAACATCTCCTCACGCTCCCGATAAGAGCGAGAAAAGCTGTGAGCTTGAATGCCGATCGCATCAATGCGTGCGCCGCGAGCCATGGCATTTTTGATCTGGAGCAGATAATCGCGCTGGTTGGGTCGTTCATTGGTCCAAGTCGCGCTGGCTTCGTTGATGACAAGCTGGTTGTGCGGAAAATACTTTTCTGCCAGCTTGAAGCAAAATTCCACATAGTCCGGCTCGCAGAAAAGACGGGACATTTCTTTGCCGGAGAGCCAACGCATCTCGTTGGTCACTTCAATGGTGTTGATGCGACGCGCATATCGCTCGGAAATCTCGGCAAAGCGTCTTTCCAACTCAAATTTACACTCTCTGACCGAAAGACCGCGTATCCATTCGGGGAAAAAACGGTCGTAAGCCAGCGCGTGCTCGCGAGGCTCAATGCCGTTTGCCTCGCAGAATTCCAAACAAAGATCGGGTGCGGGGCGGCGATAAACAAAAGGACTGTCAGCAGCATAACGGGGCTTACCGCGCTCCGGCTCCAAGCCGTTCCAATAAAAGGGAAGTGTCGCCATATTGAACGCATTTTTAAAATGCTCCTTGTACATGGCATTTTTTTCCGGCGTTTCCAATTGGTCAAGCATGAAAATGTTGGCACCGTAGCGGAAACTGTGTGTCTTCTGTTTTACGCGGATGTGAGCATCGGTGATCGGCGCACCTTCCGCATCCACCAACCGAAGCGAACAAAAGCCTTTGCGAGTAGCCTCAATGGTGCTGTCCAACCGACTCTTAACAAAATCCTTCTGCTCCTCAAAATGACTCAATATCTCTCTTCTCGGTATTTCCATGATAACATCCTCCTTGACGGGCGCATGATAAAATTGTCATTCGTGGGGGGCGCCTGCGGGCGCGGGAGGTCGCTTTTTTGAAAAAAAGCTCCGCAAAAAACTTTTGATCCGCGCCCTTGGTTTAGTTAGTGCATACATACTGCACTACTCGGAGTTCCACTTTGTTCGCGCAAACTACCGCAAGGGCGCGGATCAAAAGTTTTTGCGGAGCTTTTTTCAAAAAGCGACCTCCCCGCGCCCGCAGGCGCCCCCCACGAATGACAATTTTATTATACGCTCCGTCAAGGAGGATGTCAACCTGATTTTCCAAAAGAAAGGTTTGACTTTCGAAACAAAATGTGATAAAATATGGTGGAAATGGAGGTGGTTTGTCTTGTTTTTCAAAACTCGGTCATTTGCTTTTCGGTTTATTGAGGCGTTTGGGTATACCGACACGGGGCGGCACCGTGCAGGCAGACGAAATTGCTGTGCGCTTTCGTTTCGATTGAAGGCAGTGAATACGGTGTTTGAGTGGAAGGGCGGTCGCGCGGAGGTCGAAACGGGAGACATCTGTTTTGCGCCTGCCGGTTTGGAATTTTCCCGAACGACGGAGCATGATGCGGTTTTGGTGGTACATTTTGAGTTGTTTGGGGCGGATTTTGCCAATATAGAGATCTTTACTCCCTCCGAGCCGCGAAAATATCAAGCGCTGTTTGAACAGCTCCTTGCCACTTATGAGAAAAATGCACCGGACCGTGATTGCGCTTGCTCGTCTATCTTATATCGGATTCTCGGAGAGATCTGTGTAGAGAAAGCGGACGAGAGCCGAGAGAGTCGGGAACTGGCAAGGATACGTCCCGCGCATCAGTATATCCAAAGTCACTATTGCGATGCTGACCTCACAGTTACTCGCCTTGCGGCTCTTTGCCATATGAGCGAGGTGTATTTCAGACGGAATTTTGAGAAGGAATTCGGGGTGTCACCCAAAAAATACATAACCGCCTTGCGGATCCGAAAAGCGATCTCCCTGTTGGAAGCCCATGATTTTACGGTCGCAGAGGTAGCAGAGCGCACGGGTTTTTGCGATGCAAAATATTTCAGCTCGGTTTTTCGCCGCGTCACGGGAAAGACACCGTCTCGATACGGAATAGAGATCTGTCAAATCAAAAGCAGATGGGGAAGCGAAAACTCATAAAAGAAGGACTGTACCGAACGCAGTATTGCGGTACAGTCCTTATGATTTTTTAGCTGAGAAGGATATGTCGGAAATCTCCGATGTTTTTCATCAGTTGTCCTTCGCGCTTATGACAGGTGAAGAGGATGCACTGTCCGCCGCTTTGGGTGTACGAGTGAAGCAGAGACAGTGTTCTTGCCGCTCGCTCCTCATCCAAAAGCGACAGACCTTCGTCCATGGTAAGCGTCAACGGCTCGGAGGGACTGACCAGATCGGCCAGCGCCATACGGAGCGACAGATAGGCGGCATCCTTGGTTCCTTTGCTCAACACATCGATATTGCGCGTGGAATTGCCTGCGAAGATACTGATGGTCATGTCGGCGGTGACACCCAGCTCACCGTATTTTCCGTCGGTGATGCGTCCCATGAAGGCACCTGCTTTTTCGCGGATCCTCGGAGTGACACTACGACGCAGGCTGTCCGAAGCCGAGTCAATGGCTTCCATGGCCATCATGACCGACTGATAACGGAATTCACATTCTTCCAACTGTGTGACCGTTTCTTCCAGCTTGGCTGACAGCTTGGCGGGATTCTCGGCCGAGGCGGTCAGCGCGATCAGCTCTTTTTCGATGCCGATGCGCTTGGAGATCGCCGCAGCCAACTGTTCTTTAAGATAGCGGTGGGATGTCTCCACCTTTTCGATGTCGGTGGTAGCCAAAACCTCGGCGGGATCCTTCAGACCGATGGCGGAGCGGAGCGCGTTTTCACTGTAGCCGTCCAAGCCTTCCGACATGGAAAGGGCAAGGGTCTCCAGCCTTTCCATCTCGCCCTCCAGCCGCTCCTTTTCACGGCAGAGATCCGAAAGATGCTCAATGGCAGAACGAAGCGCGTTGACCAAAAGCCGAGGATCGGTGGATTCGAAGGGAATGCGATAGGTGGAAAGAATCGCTTGACATTTTTCGATCTGGCGGTCAAGGATGTTGCGACATCCCTCGGCACGTTCGGCGGCTTGCTCCACTTGCTTGTCATAGGTCTCACAAAGCGCGTGGTTTTTCAGACAGCCATCGATGTGCGCCGCGAAGGTCTCGACAGAGGTGTCGGCATCTGTGAGCGCCAACCGTCCGAGCAACGCTGTGCGTGCTTTTTTTGCCTTTTTTGAAGAGACAGAAAGAAGGATTCCGAGAACCGTAACCAATGCACCGATGCCCAGAAGGGAATAGCAGGCGATCAGATATACCGTCACCGAGTTGTCCAAAAGCGGGACAACACTGTTTTTCACGGCCGCCGCCACGTCGGTAAGAAAGGTCAGTCCAAAGAGGGGGGCGGTAAAGGAAAGCCCGCAGACCAAGCAAAAGAGTCCGCCCAGCAAAAGAACAATGCCAAAGATCAAGGAGGTCAGCGAGCCCCGTTTGGCCTTTTTCTGCTTTTTGGTGAGGTGGGCAAACTCGGCTTCGATCGCCTCGCGACCGCCTTCTGCCTCGATGGTCTCGGTGTGCGCCGCCAAGATGCGATCTCCGTCGGGAGAGGTCTGCGCTTTTGTCAGCTCCGCGTCAGCAAGGGTGTTGTTGGCGGAGGCATCGGACAACGCACGCAAGCTATTTTCGATCTCTGCCACCGTTTGTCGGTCGGGCAGTTTTCCGGGATACCCCTTTTGATCGCAAAGACGGCGCAATTCCTCCTGCTTGGCTTCCAGCTCGGTCTCCTTGGTGTGAAGCTCGTCAAAACGGCGCAGAACCGTGCAGTTTTCGTAAAGAAGAATGGTGTTCTCACATTCGCGACTCTTGGCACCGATCTCGTTTTCCAAAATGCCGAGCGCCTCAACTGCGGATTCCTTGGTGATGATGGTCTCGGCAGTCTCTTTGGCATGGGTCAGCTTTTCCTCCAAGAACAGCTTTTGAGTCTCCAGCTCGGTGATCATGCCGCCTTTGCCGTTTTTGTGCAGAAGTGTTTTGCGGATGTCATCCAGCTTGTTGAGGGCTTTTTCGGTGTTGATGCCTTCGTTGGCGGCAAAAAGAAGATTTTCGATGGAGGCGTTGATGCCCGTCCCGTCCACATTGGTGCATTCCAACTGCCGCAGACAAGCGGTGCTGACAAAGGTCTCTTGAGAAAGCCCCAAAAGAGCCTTGCCGGGCTCTTGACCGTCAAATACCTCGGTTCCCGTTGCCAAGTCAATGATCTTGAGCACCTCAGTGTAATTTTCATGCCCTGCTGCGCCGCGCATTTGTCCGTGGCGCTCGATGCGGTAATCTTGAAGATTTCCTTTTTTATCGGAGACAGAGATCTCCATAGAACCGCCTGCAATGCCGCTGCTCCAGCTTATGCCGCGATCCCGATCGGTGACGGTTCCCGCCGATTTGCGGGGCATACCGTAAAGCATAAATCGGATGAAGGACAGAATCGTACTCTTACCCGATTCGTTGTTGCCTTCCAATATGTTCATTCCCTCCGAAAGTACAAATTCCCGTTCGCGGAGGGCGCCGTATTCGTCAATGGTCAATTTTTTGATCTGCATGAGAGTCCTCCCTTAAAACAGAATGGGTTTGCCTTCCAAGGCACTCAAACCGATACGAAGGGCTTGTACGGCGATGCGACGTTCCTCGGCCGTGCCTTCCTTCATTTTGTGAACCAGTGTGCGGAAATATTCGCCGCGTACACTCATATCCTCCAACAGGGCATCGGCATCGTAGAGAGGAACGGTGTCGTCAAGAACCTCAAGACTGTAAAGCCCCTCGATCTTGCTGCCGATATTTTCAGGCACAGGGGTATAGCTTGGGGAAATGCTGCCGCAAAGGATCACGCGAAGAGCCGTGTCCTCCTTGTAACTGCACACCGCAATGCGGCGGCGGATCTTTTCGGCAGTCTCTTCGTCGCTTTCCGCACCCGTGATGTCGATGCTTTCGATCATATAGCGGTGTTTGGCCAAACGGATCTTTTCGTAGCGGATCTTGTCATCCTCGATGTCAAGCAGGATCGCGCCGCCGTAGTCGGTCTCGTCAAAGCTGCGACCTTCGGCACAGCCGCTGTAGGCTACAATGGTTCCGTTGTGCTCCTCGATCTCGGGGGCATTGTGGATATGCCCCAGTGCCGCATAGACAAAGGGAGAGTCGGCAAACTCACGGGGGGTGATAGGCGCATAACGGGAGAGCGTGGAGGAGGTGTCTGCATGGGCGCAGAGAATATTCATACGTTCGGGATCGACGTTGATCTTTCCCTCCAGCGGATGGGCATCATACCGCGCCGAGGTAAACGCATAGCCGTATACCGTTACTCCCAAAGAGGGGAAATCAAAGGAAGACATTTCTTCACTGTCAAAAATATGTACATTATCTGAAAATTCCGTAGAATAAAGACCGCCGCGGATATAAGGATCGTGGTTACCGGGGCTGATGACCACGGGGCAGTCCAGCTTGGACAGCATTTCCGAAACGGTTCTTACGGTTTTCACACCGGTAAAGCCGCTGACAAACAGGTCACCGGCAATGAGAAGCAGGTCGACTCTGCGATTTCGAACCAGGCAGACAAGACTCTTAAAGATCTCCCGCTGTTCCTCGCGACGGATCTCGGCTGTATGGGGATCCAGCCCCGAAAAAGGGCTGTCAAGATGAAGATCGGCGCAGTGTAAAATTTTCATTCTGAACCTCCAATAATACGATAATAAAATTATAACATAAAAGTAGGGCTACTGCAAGTGAATTTTTGAAAAAATATACAAAATATAAACCTTGACAATACGATGAATTTATAATAAAATATATAGTATCAACGCAATCTCGGAGCTTTCGCGGAGCGCCCTCTTTTCGAAAGCATTCCTCAACAAATTTCATTCCGGAAAGGAAACCGCCATATGTACAAGATATTGAGAAAAAAGATACTGAATCCCACCGTGACGCTGATGGATATAGAAGCGCCTCTCGTAGCCGCCTCGGCGGAGCCGGGACAGTTTATCATTTTGCGTGTGGACGAGGAAGGCGAGCGCATCCCCTTGACCATTGCTGATTTTGACCGTGAGCGCGGAAGTGTCACCGTCATTTTCCAAATTGTAGGAGCGACCACCGAAAAACTCAATCGCAAAAACGAGGGCGAGTACATACAGGATTTTGCAGGCCCCTTGGGAAGAGCCACCGAGACCGAAGGACTGAAAAAGGTAGCGGTCGTAGGCGGTGGTGTAGGCTGTGCCATTGCGTATCCCGTGGCGAAGAAACTGTTTGAAAGCGGCTGCGAGGTGCATTCCATCGTGGGCTTCCGCAATAAAGAGCTGGTGATCCTTGAGGACGAGTTCCGCGCAGCCTGCTCCCGATTTGTTCTGATGTCGGACGATGGAAGCTGCGGTGAGAAGGGACTTGTGACCGATGCCCTCCGCAAGCTCATTGAAAGCGGTGAGAAATATGACCGTGTGATCACCATTGGTCCCTTGATCATGATGAAATTTGTTTGCGCGCTGACCAAGGAGTACGGAATTCCCACAGTGGCCAGCATGAATCCCATTATGATCGACGGAACGGGGATGTGCGGCGGTTGTCGCCTGACGGTTGGCGGCAAGACCAAATTTGCTTGCGTGGACGGTCCCGAATTCGACGGTCACGAGATCGATTTTGACGAGGCGATGGCGCGTTCCGCTATGTATAAGCCTTTTGAACGTCATGCCCATGAAGCTGCGTGCAATCTTTTTAAAAATCACTGAAAGGAATGTTTGAGAACATGGCGAATATGTCCGCAAAGAAAAACGAAATGCCCTCCCAAGCTCCCGAGGTGAGAAATTCCAATTTTCTTGAGGTGGCGCTCGGTTACACCGAGGAGCAGGCGATCGACGAGGCAAAAAGATGTCTGAACTGTAAGCACCGTCCTTGCGTGGGCGGCTGTCCTGTCAATATCCGCATTCCCGACTTTATTCAAAAGGTGTCTGAGGGGGACTTTGAGGGCGCGTATGAGATCATTACCGAGTCCAGCTCGCTTCCTGCGGTGTGCGGTCGTGTATGCCCCCAAGAATCCCAGTGCGAAAAATACTGTGTCAGAGGAATCAAGGGCGAGCCCGTGGCGATCGGTCGTTTGGAGCGGTTTGTGGCCGATTGGTACAATGCTCATTCCCAAAAGATGCCCCAAAAGCCCGAAAGCAACGGTCACAAGGTGGCGATCGTAGGCTCCGGTCCTTCGGGTCTTGCTTGCGCAGGTGACCTCGCCAAAAAAGGCTATGAGGTGACAGTCTTTGAGGCACTCCACATTCCCGGCGGTGTATTGGTCTACGGCATTCCCGAGTTCCGTTTGCCCAAGGATATCGTCAAAAAGGAAATCGAGACTCTCAAGGCTCTCGGTGTTAAGATCGAGACCAACGTCATTGTAGGAAAAACGGTTTCCGTGGATGACCTGATGGGGAAATACGGTTTTGAGTCGGTATTTATCGGCTCCGGTGCGGGACTTCCCCGATTTATGAATATCAAGGGAGAGAATCTCAAGGGTGTCTACTCTGCCAATGAGTTCCTCACCCGTGTGAATTTGATGAAAGCTTACCGACCCGACAGCGTCACTCCCATCCATCACGGAAATCATGTGGTTGTAGTAGGGGGCGGAAACGTGGCGATGGATGCTGCCCGTTCGGCCAAGCGCTTGGGTGCCGACGTGACCATCGTATATCGCCGCACCGAGGCCGAGCTTCCCGCCCGTCGCGAGGAGGTCGAGCACGCCCAAGAGGAGGGCATAGCCTTCCGTATGCTGACCAATCCCCTGGAAATTTTGGGCAATGCCGACGGCTGGGTTGACGGCATCCTGTGCGAACGCATGGAGCTTTCCGAGCCGGATGCATCGGGACGTGCCAAGCCCATCGCCATCGCAGGAAGTGATTTCCGTATCGATGCCGACTGTGTTATCATGGCCATCGGAACCTCTCCCAACCCCCTGATCAAGTCCACCACAAAAGGACTGGAAACCGAAAAATGGGGCGGTATCGTTGCCGACGAAAAAGGTCGCACCTCGCGTGAGGGGATCTATGCCGGCGGTGATGCCGTAACAGGAGCCGCCACCGTTATTCTCGCCATGGGAGCCGGCAAGACCGCCGCCGCTGCCATAGATGAATCGTTGAGCAAGAATTGACGGGAGGCGCCTGCGGGCGCGGGAGGTCGCTTTTTGAAAAAAGCTCCGCAAAAACTTTTCTAATGTGCCCTTGCGAAAATTGAGCGAACATACTGCCCCCACCGGGGTTTCGCTATGTTCGCTCAAACGCCCAAAAGGGCACATTAGAAAAGTTTTTTGCGGAGCTTTTTTTCAAAAAAGCGACCTCCCGCGCCCGCAGGCGCCTTCCCGTCAATTCTTGCCGTGCATAAATTCTCAAAACCTTCACAAAATAACAGTGAAAGCAATATGCTGATAGGGGACATAAAAATTCCCAAATTGCCGAGAGGGTGTTTAATTTTCTCTCACCGTGGTAACAATCATTTCAGAGACTCTCACGGCGTGTGAAAAGGTAAAGGAATGGTGATGAGAATGAGTGTCAAACGCGGAGATATTTTTTATGCGGATCTGAGCCCGGTGATCGGCTCGGAGCAAGGAGGACTGCGACCGGTATTGATTATTCAAAACGATATCGGGAATCGGTACAGCCCCACGGTTATTGCGGCGGCGATTACATCCAGAATGAGCAAAACCCACTTGCCGACCCATATCGACATACACGCCGACAGGGCGGGACTTGCCAAGGATTCGGTGATCCTTTTAGAGCAGGTGCGGACGCTGGATAAACGTCGACTCAAGGAAAAAATGGGACATTTGGACGACGAGGTGATGAACGTAGTCAACTCGGCCATTGCCGTCAGCTTCGGTTTGGACACGGGGAGCAGGGAGACGGGACAAAGAAGAACGGAATCCGAGGGCGGAGAAACGCCCAATGTGAATTTCGGATAAACCTTGGGCAAATCTTCCAAACCTCTTGCATTTTTCGCTGTTTTGTATTAAAATAAATACAGACAGCCCGTCTCTGCTTTTGAATCATGACTCTTGGGCGCGATCTTGGTTTTCGAGATCTTGCGCCCATTTGATTTTTTATTAGGGAAAGGAAAACACTCATGATCTATCAAAAAAATTATGTGACCCGTTGGCACGACACCGATGCTTGTCGCGTGTTGCGTCCGGGGGCAATGCTTACATATTTTGAAGAAACCGCCGACCTGCACGTCAGAAGCGTGGGGAAGTCACTTGACGATATGCGAGATGAAAACAAGGTAGGCTTTATTTTGTCCCGAATGAGCATTGTCTTTCATCGCCCCGTCCCTGCCGACATCGATCTTTCTGTGCAGACGTGGACGTGTGAGGGAAGAGGCTTTTCCACCGAGAGAGATTTCCGCGCCCTTGACGGCGAGGAGGTCGTTGCCGAATCGACCAGTATGTGGGCTTTGGTAGACGTGGAGAGCCACCGCCCCGTCAAGATCGCCAATGCCCCCTTCGAATTCCGCCACGAGCCGCCTCTCAAGCTGGATGTCCCCGTGCGTGTCTCCATCCCCAAGGAGCTGAACCTTGAGAAGGTGGGCGAGCGTCGAATCGCATACAGCGACATCGACTATAATATGCACATGAACAACACTCGCTACCCCGATATGCTGTGCGATTTCATGCCCGACATGAACGGCAAGCGCATGAGCCGCGTCACCATGTCCTTCGTGCACGAAGCGGCCTTGGGACATACCCTCGCCGTATATCGAGCCGAGCAAAACGGCATCTACTATTTCCGTACCGTGGACGGTGAACAGACCTGCCTCGAAGCCGAAGTAGAGATCACCGCCATCTGACGTGGAGCGCCTGCGAGCGCAGGACGGGGAGATCGCTTTTTTGAAGAAAAGCCCCCTTTCTTCGAAAGTGCGCAAAAACTTTTCTAATATGCCCTTGCAAAATTTGAGCGAACATACTGCCCCACCGGGAGGCATGATGTTCGCTCAAACATTCAAAAGGGTACGTCAGAAAAGTTTTTTTCGGAGCTTTTTTTCAAAAAAGCGACCTCCCGTCCTGCGCCCGCAGGCGTTTGCCATGAATGCTTCAACAATGAAGATGGCAGACGAAAGAAGGATCACACCGACAGCGATCAAAATGGCACAGTGCATGAAAAAATCCTGCGGCAAGACGGTAATGATCTCATCCGTACGAGGGTTGAAGATCCAGTTGTCCTTGCCGGGAAAGAAAATGGTGTGAAAGACGGTAAAAGCGCGGTCAAAATTCAAGGAAGCCAGCCATCCGAGGACAATGGGAAGAACAATGGCGCAGATCGCAGACCAAAAGCCCGCCGATCGCTTTCCCAAACGCAACGCGCCTACATAGCCGAGCTTCTTCAGGACAAGAATTACCGCGAGAGTCACGGAGGAAAGGATCAAAACCGTCGCATTGAGGTCAAACAGCACCTTGCAATCGGCAAAATGGGCGGCTCCTTCTTCGGAGTGCTTCATCACTCCTGTTCCGAAATCATGCCCGGGCAAGGTCAGATAATCCAGAACCTCATCGTAGGCATCAATGATCTCCTCACGGGTAAATTTACTGTTTTCCGATACCAATTCGTCGACATGGGCGTAGTAGAAGGGGCGACAGTAGATGGGCAAGCCGATGGAGAAGGTCAAAATAAAGAGAAACAGTGCCACGGAAAAGACTATGGATATCAATCGGTTCTTCACACACATCACCCCCGAGTTTTTTGGATGTCCTTATTATACTACACGGTGATGGACTTGTCAAGTTTTAATACCTCGGCTTTTTGACCAAGAGCTTCCAAATGAGCTTGCGCAAAAGCTCGGCAGGGAAAACAAGAAGGGCTGCAATGAGTGCAGTGACCAACTCTTCCCGAAGAAGGGGCGTTGTTCGAAGCACATCCCCGCCGAGATACACAAATCCGATCTGAATGACCGAAATGGCCAGCATGATCAAGGTAAACGGTCGGTTTTGTCCGATGCCGGCAAGCAGCTTCAGTCGATCGGTTCTCGCATTGAAGCAGTTGAAGACTCCGGCAAAAATGAAAAACGCAAAGAAAGCGGTCAAAAGATAAATGTTGTCGGTTGCCGATCGGAAATGAGAGGTGAATATAGGGTTCTTGAGAAAGACAAGGGACAACCCCACAGTAAAGGCGCCGAGCAGTACGATCTGGTTGACCATATAACCGTTAAGAATGGGTTCATCCCGTCGCTTGGGCTTTTCTTTCATGATAGACGGAAGCGGCGCTTCTCCGGCAAAAGCCAAACCTCCGAGTGTGTCCATGATGATGTTGATCCAAAGCATTTGTACCACCGTCACGGGTGCATCGATGCCGATAAAGGGGCAGATCATGGAAACACCGACCGCCGATAGATTCATCGTCAGTTGAAGTACGATAAATTTGCGAATGCTCTTGAAGATGTTGCGCCCGTACAGTACCGCGCGAACGATGGAGGAAAGATTGTTGTCGAGAATGATGATGTCCCCCGCTTCTTTGGCTACCTGTGTGCCGCTTCCCATGGCAAAGCCGATGTCGGCGCGACGGAGTGCGGGGGCGTCGTTGATGCCGTCTCCCGTCATGCCGCAAACCAGCCCCATGTCCTGCGCCACACGCACCAAGCGGCTCTTGTCTCCCGGAAGTGCCCGCGCCACTACAGCAAGGTCGGGCAGGATCTCGGTGAGCTTTTCGTCGGTCATTTGCGCCAGCTCGTCGCCCGTCAGACAGATGTCGGAACGCCGCGTCACGATGCCGCAGGACTCCCCGATGGCACGAGCGGTGTCGGGATTGTCGCCCGTGATCATGACAACACGGATGCCCGCTGTCCGCAGAGCCTCCACCGATTGCCGTGCCTCGCAGCGGAGCTTATCCGACAGTGCCACACCGCAAACCAGTGTCAGCTCATTGCTTTCCCGTCCGATCCCTTCGGCATACGCGATGAGCAGAACGCGAACCCCCGAGCGGGTCAGCTTGTTCATTCGTGTCAAAAATGCGGCGCGATCAATTGGGACGGTGTGTCCCGATGCATCCAAAGAATACCGCACCCGTCCCAAGAGCCGTTCGGGAGCGCCCTTGACCAATGTGACACCGCCCTCCGCCGATATCGAAGCCCAAGAGCATTTTTTCACACTGTCAAACGGCTCCTTGTTCAAAATTTGACAGCTTGACATCTCCCCGTATTCCGCCACCGAGGTCAGAAGTGCTCGCTCGGTGGCATTTCCTCCGATGACCTCGGCACCCGAAAGCGAAGCGGAGGTGTTGAACAGGGCAGACAGACGGTACAGTTGAAATCTTTTTGCCGCCGCGCCGCGCAGACCTTCTACCCCACGGTATTCCTCGCGGTCGGTGAAAATACCGCAGATGCCCAGCTTGCCCTCGGTCAAGGTCCCCGTCTTGTCGGTGAACAAAATATTCATGCTTCCCGCAGACTCGATTCCCACAGGCTTGCGGACGAGCACGTTGTCGCGCACCATTTTTTTGATGTTGGATGACAGTACCACAGCGATCATCATCGGAAGCCCTTCCGGGACAGCTACTACCACCACGGTCAGCCCCAAAGTAAACGCATCGAGAAAGGTTGACAGCACAAACCGCACATCCGACAGCTTCATTAGGATGACATCGCCGCGCAGACCGCTGTCAAACACGATGGCATTGAGCAGATAAACGATTCCCACCAAGACTGCCGCCGCGTAACCAAGGCGGCTGATCTGTTTTGCCAGTTTGCCCAGACGCAGCTTGAGCGGACTCTCCCGCGTATCAAGGTGGATCTCGCGTGATATCTCGCCAATGAAGGTCTTGTCGCCCACAACACTCACTTCCATCTCGGCATCCCCCGACACCACGGCGCAACCGCGGAGAAGGGCGGAGACCGAGGACGGTGACAGCTTTTCCCCACGGCGCGGCATCTTTTCCACCTCGCGGCTTTCTCCCGTCATGGCCGACTGATCCACTCGCAGACGACCGTTGAGAATAAACCCGTCGGCAGGAATCTTGTCTCCTGCGGACAGAAGGACGATGTCTCCGCAAACAATGTCCGATATGGGGATCTCGGTGACCCGTCCCTCACGCCGCACGCGGCACAGGTGATCCTCGTTTTGTTCATTGAGACGGGAAAAGGCGGACTCGCTTCCGTATTCCGAAAGCGTGGAAATAAAGGTGGCGAGAAAGACTGAGATGGCAATCCCCGCCGTTTCCACCCAGTCGGCTGTGCGAAATACAAAGAGGAGGTTGAGCACCAGTGCCGCAATGAGCACCTTGATGACGGGGTCACCTAAATTTTTTAGGAAATGTGACAAAAAACTTGTACGGCGCGGCGGGGTCAGGGCATTGCTCCCGTGAAGGCGGCGAGATTCGACTACCTGCTTTTGGTCAAGACCCATGCGGAGCGCGGATTTTTGTTGGGTGTTGTTCATACGACCATCCTTTCATAGTTCCTTTCTTTAGACTATATGAGGACGGGCACCGTAAAATGAACGGACGACGGATTTGATTTTGAAAAAGTCATATATTGCCGTCATTTTGCACAAAAAAATCTACGAATTGTAAGAACTATTTTGCAAGATATACATAGAATAGGGGTTGACGAATACCGCCGAATATGGTAAAATGACGCAACCAAATAAATGGGAGGGCTTACCATGGATACGGAAATTCTCGTAAACAGGCATCTTTCAGCAGAAAGACTTGACAAAATCAAGTCACACGGAAGCGAGTCCGCCCCCGTCATTTTTGCACTGATCGGGGAGCTGAACGCCGAAGGAAACTACGCCGAGAGCACCATCGCCTTCACATCCGAAGAGCTGATCGTGTTTGATCTCGACGGCACAGAAGAGGACGTTCGCGTCAAGTATTCCGAGATTACCGACATTTTCGCCAAGCGGATGTACGGTAATGCCTTTATCCGAATTCGCCGAGAGGGCGAAAGCAAGCCGCAGAACGTGTTCCGCTATACTTTGGGTATTGCGGCACTGTGCGATTCTGCCATCCTTTTTGTTAAAAACATCAAGGCGGGCGAGAGTGTGGAAGCGCAGAGAGAGGTGGTTGCGGCGGCTTATGAGAAGCAGCTTTCCATCTGCCCCAAATGCGGGCGCACCCTTTCCTCGCCGGGAGTCAAATGCATCAACTGCGAGGATAAGGGCAAGATCATCTCGAGGCTCGCGGTCTATCTTAAGCCCGAGCTGCCCGAGATCATCGCCTCCATCATTCTTTCCATCTTTACCACAGGACTCATGCTGGTGCCGCCCTATCTGACAAAAACACTGGTAGACAGTGTGCTTGTCAAGGACGAAAGCGGCAATTTCCCCGCCGATGCCATGCAGATGCTGATCACCATCGGAATTTTGCTGGCAGCCATACAGGTGGTTCGTTATACCTGCGCCGCCTTCCGTGCCTATGTGCTCCGTAAGAGCGGAGACAAGCTGGTCAAGGCACTCCGCAACGATGTATATGAGCACGCCCAACATTTGCCGATGCGGTTTTACGACAAAACCTCCACAGGCTCGGTCATCAACCGCATTTCGGGCGATAGTGCCACTCTTCAGTCCTTTATGCTTCGCGTTACGCAGGAAGTGGTGGTTCAGTTCTTCCGCATGGTGGGTATTATCGTCATCATGCTTTGGATGAGTCCCAGACTGGCGATCTATTCGCTGATCCCCGTGCCCTTTGTAGCCATCGGTGCGCGAGTGTTCTCCAAAAAGATTGCCCCCTTCTACCGCCGTATTTGGCGCAGATGGGCGGCGGTTTCCAACGTGCTGACCGATACCATTCCCGGCATTCGTGTCATCAAATCCTTCACCAACGAAAAAAATGCCACCGAGCTCTTTGAGAAAAAGAACCAAGAGTGGTACGAAAATGACATCAAGGCGGGTAAGATCTTAAGCATCTATCCTTCGGTGGTCAACTGCTTTGTAGGCTTTGGCTCGGTCGTTATCTGGGTACTGGGTGGCTATGCGGTCATCAAGGGAGCCGACGCAGGCGTGGGGGATATCACGGCGGGACTTTTGGTGTCCTTCATTTCGTATGCCAGTATGTTCTATGAGCCGGTCAACTTTTTTGCCAACCTCAACGATTCTTATCAGAATGCCTTGTCCTCGGCGGAGCGTATTTTCGACATCTTGGATGCCGAGCCCGAGCACAACTTCGGTAAGGGCAATAAACCCGAGGGAGGCTTGAAGGGTAAGATCGAGTTCCGCAATGTGTCCTTCTCCTTTGACCGAACCAAGAAGGTGCTGAAAAATATCAATTTGACCATTGAACCCGGCGATATCGTGGGAATCGTAGGAACCACCGGCTCGGGTAAATCCACACTGGTCAACCTATTCTTACGGTACTATGACAGTTATTCGGGAAAGATCCTTGTGGACGGACAGGACATCCGTAATATCGATATGGAGTTCTATCGCTCCCAGATCGGTTACGTCCAACAGGAGCCAATGATGTTCCATGATACCATATTCAACAACATTGCCTACGGTGACAGTAAATATTCGGTGGAGGATGTGATTTACGCCGCCGATATAGCCAATGCCCACGAATTTATTATCCGTCAACCCGACGGCTATGATTCGGTTTTGGGTGAACGCGGTGTGGGACTTTCGGGCGGTGAGCGTCAGCGCATTTCGATTGCCCGTGCCGTCCTCAAAAATCCGGGGATTCTCGTATTTGACGAGGCGACCGCTTCGGTTGACTCCGAGACCGAGCATTTGATCCAAGAGTCGATCGAGCACTTGATCGAGGGACGTACCACCATCATGATCGCTCACCGACTGTCTACGCTCAACAAGGCCAATAAGATCGTTGTGGTGGACAACGGCTCGATCATTGAGTGCGGCACCCCCGATGAGCTGTTGGCAATGAAGGGCAAATACTGGAAGCTGGTGCAGATTCAGTCCATGGCCGACAAGGTCACCGAACAGAAGCGCGCCGAGAAATTCGAGTAAGGAGGCAAACGATATGGGAAGATATCTTGTAGGAAAGCGAGATCGTATTACGAGAACCGACACCTATCTTGTCCGCGTGGACAGCTATGACGGACGAGTCTATGAGGACTTGGAGCCACGCCGTCTGTTTCCGTTTACCGCTCCCAATTCCTTTGTTACACTCATGGCTAAGGGAGAGAAGGAAGTGGCGCTGATCCATTCGTTGGATGAGCTTGACGAGGCTTCGCGCCGTGCTGTTGAGGAGTGTTTTGACGAGTATTATCTCATTCCTGCGGTGACCGCTGTCCTTCATGTAGAGGACAAAGCCGGCTCCTTCAAATGGCGAGTGATGACCGACCGCGGCGAGGTGGAGTTCCACATTCGAAACCGTCAGAGTGACATCAAGCAGGATGGGAATGTCCTTTTGATGCGGGATTCTAATGATAATCGCTATCGTATCGATTTGGAAAAATTGGATTCTAAAAGTATGAAGAGGATATTGAGTTATATTTGATGACGTAAGATCCGCTTTTTGAAAAAAGCTCCGCAAAAACTTTTGCTCGGCGCTCCGAGGGATGTAAGAGCGTGGAGATGAAAGTTTTTGGCGGAGCTTTTTTGGATAGGGGAGGGAGATAAAGTTTGGCGGTGGCTCGTTAGATAGGGGGGACTTCTTTGTTGCTCCAAGAGAAGTAATACCCCTATCTAACGAGTCACCGCCAAACCTTATCTTCATCCCCCATTCTGCCCCAAACACCTTCTCCCAATCACCCTAAATAATACCTCAAAGTTTTCTCGATCCAATACTCGTACTCCACATCATCCCGTTCCAACATTTTCAACCGAAGATAGGCCTCCACGCCATCAGACGGGTCATGCCAAATATCCGCAAAGACAAAATCAACCTTCGGCTTTTTGCCGGCAAACGCAAATGCATCATCGCAAACCACCCGAATTTTTTGTCGGTTCGGAAATTGCGGCAAGATGTGTGTATTGAACAATTCAATAACGCGTGCATCCCGTTCCACCACGGTTACCTGTTTCACATTTTCCTTCATGGATGCCATGAAAGGAAAGTACCCAAGCCCAAGCCCGTAAGTAAGTACCTCCCCGTGCGCCTTGGAGATCGGCACTTTCATGGTCTCGATCTCGTTGGGCGTGATCAGCATCCATTCTCGCCCGTCCTCCAAAATACACGGAAACCGATATTCACAGTCGAAAAATCCGATTTTGGGCAGCAACCGTCCGTCCGCAGTCAGCGCTGCCTCGTCATAGACAAACGCCTCAAAAGGACGGTAGGCGCGTTCGGTAAATTCCCAGTTGCCGCACTGTACACCGTTGGTCTTGACCGTCTGCATATACGGATCATTTTGGTATGGCATCGGATCAAGACATTTTATCATGTTGGATAAATACTGTCCCCGTAAGACCTTGTCGTTTCGGATGTTGAGAATGCCGAAAAGCAGGATTCGAAAGGCTTCCTCCTTGTCTACGCCGCAGTATTCCACCGTTTCCCGAATCATGTTTTCGTCAATGGCATCGGGGCATTCGTTTATGTAAATGCTGAACAGCATTAAAATTCTTTGATTGTATTCTTCAAAATTCATAAAATCCTCGTAAAAAGGCTGCCGCAATTCAGCAACAGCCTTTTGTTTTTATTCGTGATCGGCCAGCCACTGCTCAGCCTTGCTCTTACCAAGTCTCTTGATATCCTCGGTGGGGTAAATGGATTCTGCACCGCCGTTTACATAAAGGAAGTAGTTGCCCTTTTCGGTAACGTAAAGGCTTTCCTCATAACCGTCAGCATCACCGAATGCGCCGAAGGTGATCTTCTTAACAAGAGTTGCGGTTTCGGTATCGTAATCCACTCTGCAAATGGTCTTCTTCATAACCAAACTCCTTTCTTGAAATTTATACGCATATATTATACTCTGTTTTCATTAAAATTGCAAGTATTATTTGCTGAATTTTGCGATTTTGTAACATTTTTCTCAATTCTCAACTTTTGGTTGGGTCAGAAGAATTCAACTTTCGGTTGTGTTGAGGAGAGAAAAAACGGAAAATTCAAATTTCGCACCCGCGCAGAATGCCCGAAAACTAAACAGTGCGGTTATTGATTTTTCGCTCCAAAGCCGTTATAATAAAGATGTGATCACAAAACTCGATCAAGGAGATTGAACTATGAGCAATATGGAAAATTTCAAGAATATTATTGCCGAGGAACGAAAAAAAGCGGGACTTACCCAAGAAGTATTTGCCTCAAAGCTGGGAATCACACCGCAGGCGGTTTCCAAGTGGGAGAATGGGATCGGATACCCCGACGTGACCTTGTTTCCCGTGATCGCGGAAGCCCTGGATATCCCCATTGAAAGGCTTTTCGGACAGGAAAGAAAGGCAAGACGTTCTGTGACGCAATGTCCCGAAAGCTATCGCGGACTGGCCTTTATCTGCTCCGAAAAAGGACGGGCGTGCTATGCTTCGAAATCCGTCATCCGTGTGGATAAAGAGAGCGGTACCGTGTTTTTCGAAGATGGAAGCGAGGCGTCACTCGGTAGCGGCGAGGTGACCAATAAAGGAGCGGGCGAGATTCGTGTTTATAAGGTAGAGGATGTTGTCCCCGATTTTTATGACGAAGAGAGTCCGACCGCCACCACCTATGAGGCGACCCTTGGCCACTTTGAAGAATTGGAGCTTTCCAACTCCATGTCGGGCAACATCAAGGTGCAGTACGATCCTGCATTGCCCCAAGGACAAACCCATATCACCGCCCATGGAGCCCCCGCTTTTATTGCCGCGCTTCGCGTTACTCTGAACGGTGAGACCCTTTCGGTAGGCTTCCAAAGCAACAACCGATCGGGTAATCAATCGGGTAACAACGAAGTGTTGATCTGCTGTGATTCCCCCAAGGGGAAACGGCTGAAGGCCTCGATCAGCGGCTGCGGAAGCATTCAAATTGAGCCGAGTTATGACCAAACCGAGCTGTCCGTTGCCGGTAGCGGAGATATAACTGCCACTGATGCGCAGACGGCAAAAGTGAGAATTTCCGGGAGCGGTGACATTAAACTCGGCGCCGTCTCCGGCAAGACCGACATTTCCATCGCAGGCAGCGGCGATGTGACCGCCGAGCGTTCGGTGGGAGTCAACTGCTCCATATCGGGAAGCGGTGATATCAAGATCAAGGAGATCCGTGGCGATCTTTCCGCAAAAATCTGCGGAAGCGGCGACATTACCTGCGCCGGCGAGGTAGAAGAACTTTCCATCTCGGTGAGCGGCTCCGGCGATCTCAATGGCGGAAAGCTGACAGTGAACAACGCCAAGATCACCGCCGTCGGTTCAGCAGAAATTAAGCTTGCCCGCATTAAAGGAGCATCGCGGGAAAAATTAGGGAAGGACTGCGATGTTATTGTGGGGATGAGGGGATAAGCCGCCTGCGGGCGGGGGAGGTCGCTTTTTTGAAAAAAAGCTCCGCAAAAAACTTTTGTCCCGCGCCCTTTTGATTGTTTGTGCGAACATAGCGGAACTCCATAGGCTGCGGTATGTTCGCTCAAACTTTGGCAAGGGCGCGGAACAAAAGTTTTTGCGGAGCTTTTT
>JAZSPB010000001.1:0-43716 GCA_045537235.1 Eubacteriales bacterium | reverse complement strand
ACCTACTTTATTGATGCAGAAGGACATCTGATTGCACAAGCGACCGGAGCAATTTCTGCGGATACGCTCCAAAAAGGAATTGATATGATAAAATAATTTTGAGCGATATAGGGATAGGACCACGGCTTGATGGCAGCCCTTAACATAGAAAACTTTAACTTTCGGTTTCGTGCATATCAATTTTGTTGTTGCACAAAAATCAACCGATTTTTAAAATGGAAATAAAGAGGAATAACTGTGATCAAGCAAAACACCCCGAATGCAGCTTTAAGCCGCATCCGAGGTGTTTTTTATCGTCTGTATGGTAACTCTAACTGCGGCAAAAGTCAAGGCCTTTCGCAAAACAAATTTTGCACCGCAATAGACAAAGAAAAAGGGGTTGAGAAAAGGTGCGAAAAATGATATAATAATCTCACCGATAAATTAAAATTTGTGAGACAACTTCCATAATTGTATTAGTTTGCAACTTTAAGTTGCTCAAATGCAAATATAGGTTGGTGGATTTCTCTATGCAGATAATTATAATTAGTTGTGTAAAGGAGGTAAGCTGTATGAGTTTTGCAGAAAATCTAAAACAACTAAGAAAAGAGAAGCAATTATCGCAGGAGGAGTTAGCGGAGATTCTTGATGTGAGTCGTCAAGCCGTCTCGAAATGGGAACAAGGAATTGGATACCCGGAAGTGGAAAAGTTGTTGTTACTTTCAAGTAAATTGAGTGTTTCGCTTGACAGCTTAATGGAAACGGAGATTGCACAAACCTCCAATACCCAAAAGCAGAATGTAACAGGAACAATCACGATAACATCACCAATTGAACGTGTAATTGCTACTTGTCATAAGGTTGTGTCTTCTCAAAAAATGTCCGGTGGAAAATCATCGCCACAGTATGCACTTTTCGGAAAAAGTGAAGGAAGCGGATTTTTTGGTGAAGAACCAACGACTTTTTTAGGGTGGTATGCGACTGAAAAGGATATTTCAAAAGAAATCACGGAAATTCACGATGCAATTGTTAATGGGGTTGCGACATATACTTTGAAGTACAGTGTGCGAACGAAAAAAAGATTGCTTGGAATTAAAATAGAATCAGAATAACAAACAGCCAAATTCCACTTTAGCGAAGTGACTTATAATAAATCAAACTCGGTAACAGACCGAGGTACAAGCGATTAAATAAAGGCATCTTGTGGGAATATAACCGTTTCCCTAAATCCGAACCCCTTGCTAATTCCCATCTAATCAGACCGCTAAAAACGGGGTAAAATTAGCAGTAATTCCGTAACACAGCTTAACACTCGAAGTGCGAAAAAGCCTTGAAAATACGGGATTATCGGGTACAGGAAGTGACTCTACAACTGAGTTTCGAGGTCACTCCTAAGGATTAGTCGTGGGTTCGATTCCCGCCGGGGGTGCCAAGGCTCATTTGCGTTAAGAACAAATGAGCCTTTTTCAAAACAATATGGTTCCGAGTTTATCATGTTCTTCAATGAATGCGGATTCGAAATATTTCAGGAGATGTTTTTATGACAATCAAAGAATTTTTGCAAGGAAAATCTGTTGCGGCGACCAAAGCAGTTCCTTCCGGCACAGCTTCAACACCACAAGAATTATATGATGATTGCATCACCGTACCGTATCCCTGCGATCCTCATAATCCTCAGACGGATAAAATCACTAAAGCGATCATCGGATGGCACGAGCTGCTCTCATGGTATGCAAAGCAAGACGGTGCGGTTCTATTAAGCCGTTTGTATGAATCCGAAGGCCCGTCTGGAAATTGGGACAACAGAAGAAATTCTTTAACACTATCTGATAATTACAACTATGCATTTTGCAGTAACCATTTTGCTCGTGTCATTATGACAATGGCGCTGAACGGTTTCGTGCCCGACAAAAAAGATTTCTGGGACATGATGGTTACCAATCGTGCATTTTATCTTAGCTCGCTGTTTGGTTTGACTCCTGTAGAAAAGCGAATTGCGGCTTATTGCCAAAAAGCATATACTCCCCAATTTTATACCCCAGGCTGGTATTTGGCACATATCATATCCGTAAAAGACATGCCCTATCAAGGACATTGCGATATTGACGTTAAAAGTATTTTCAAGCTCGGCAACGAATCCGAATGGTCAATGGATTCTGTTCTTGGTTGTATGGTTCGCAAAAATAATAATGGCCTTAATACGCGGGAAAAGAAAGTAGCAATTGCGCATTTTCTGCGCTGCCTCGATCCTATAAATTATTTCTTAGTGCCGAATAACAACAACGTCGTTTATAAAAAAATCAATTCGGCCGATGGTTCTCCACTTGGCGAAAATAAATTTGTTGTTCAATTTATGATGATTAAAGCATATGAGCGATTTGGTGCTACTTTCAAAGACTTTTTGAATCTCGCTCTTGCCGATCTGGATATACTTAGTATTTGCGCAACAAAAACTGCTGTTGCTGCTGCGGCAATCAACGCAGAATATGCGCCTGGATTAAACGCTTCCGGGGCCGCACCAAAATATACCGATGATGAAGAACTCGAAGTTGTTGCTTATTTTCTGAGGAATCAGGTGGGTTTGATTGACGTCGAAGAAACCGTTTTGAAGGTAAGTGGTAAACGAGGATGGGAAGCGAAACGAATTCTGAATGATCGTGGAATCGACACCAGTCGAAAGATCGTTCACAAAGGCTTGCTAATAAAATCCAACATTGACGTTGAAATTTCGAAAGCAACCGGTGTATTCAAAACCACCTTGGAAGAAATCAAAAGGCGAGGCCTTTAATTCTGTTAACTTTAACGGGCGACGATCGCAATGATCATCGCCCGTTTTTGTATGTTAATCGAACAGTTCCTCAATCTTTTCCGCTGCTGTTCTGTCGGAGCTCTTGAGAAAGTGGCTGTATATATCGGTTGTGGTGCTGGTTCGTGCGTGACCTGCTCGGCCTGCGGCCGTCACTAGCGGTATCCGAGGCATGATATGAAATGTATACGCCCGTAGGGTCCAGCGTCTTGATAAGCCTTTCATTGGCTTTCATATCTGTGCCGGAGAGACCTCCCAAAAGAATAAGATTCTTGCCCTTTTCCTGTATTTTTTTGTACATAGAGAACCATACCTCATCGGTCAGGGGCGGTTGTCCGCCACCCGCGGTCCACTGAATGGCCGTCAGACCCTCAATGTCAAGGATCCTATCCGGATGGGGAAGCTCGCCCACACCATCAAGATGATATACCGACCGTTCCAAGTGACCGACCTGCTCATTCAGATGCGGAAGGACAAATTCCTCAAACTGCGCGGGAGATATCATATAGGAAAAATCGCATTGAATGGGAAACCACGGTTTGGAGGACGGAATGTTCATCCAATTGTTATAGGGCCGTCCCGTCTTTGCGATCGCCTCTTTTTGCCGATCAAACGCCTCAAACCAAAATTTTGTCACCTGCTTGGTGAGTGCCTTGATCTCATTTGGGTAGTCATAAAGGTCATAAAGCATATTTTCGGTTCCCCGAAGAGAACAAATGATGTCCATGATGCCGCCAAGATCGGTGATGGAGGTGTTGATCTCGGGGTGCGCAAACGTTTTGCTTTGTATCCGTTCAACGTGCTTCCATATTTCACTGTCTGTGTCCAACCCAAACGCAGGAAGCTACTCCCAATCATGGATCACGGGATCGCGGTCAAACCATATGGTACCGTCGCCAAGCTTGTAATTGCCTCCGATACAAGCAGCAAGACATCCGGGGCCAAGATTGGTGAACAGAAACGGAATGCCTTCGGCGGCATAGTAGCTGTTGTGATATCGGTAGAGTGCCGCGTCCACGATATAGGTTTCGTCCAACCATTTCTGCTCCGGGCTTTTCGGCTGTTGATAAGGTACGCCGGTAAAGGCTGAGATATTAAGAATAGGACGGGGAAGAATTTCTCTCTTCCGGAATTTTTCATACATCTGTAGCTGCTTCGCAAATGTTTCCTTCATGGCGATCCTCCGCTTGAAAAAATCCTGTCTTTTATTTCATTTTACTATCTATCCCTCAAAATGTAAATGTGGTTTCCATCTTTTTTGCTCCGTTTTGAGCATAAAAACCACATGTGCCCCCCGACTGAGTGACATTACCTTTTATTAAATTTTCCTCTCCCGATTTATAGTAGACCATGTGCTCGTGCGCAGACACAGCGGGAGACAAAAATAAAAAATTGTTGTCTGCATCCTTTGTCTCGCCATTTTGAATAAAAGGGCACGCAACTCTGTATAGAGCCGGGTGCCGATTTTAATTGTGCCAAAAGAAAACCCGACCATTGTTGAACTTTAGGTGTTCAAAATAGTCAGGTTTGGTCGCAATAAGTCACCCGTATTTGAACTCCCTGTTTTTGAGCTTCATATTACGTAGTACTTATCTACCGAGTTTACTCCTTCGTTATCGCCGAGAAGACCCTGCTGATCTCGCCGCATACACCGTTTTTATTTACGGCGCAAACGCGATAAAAATATTCGGTGTGGGATTTAAGACCTGTATCAACATATCTGCCCACAACAAAATCTTCGGGTAAAACATCGGCAATATGTGTTGTTTCATTGGCTTCAAAATCCAAGGTATCACCTCTGAAAAGCTTATAATGGGATAAATTATCTTCTTGATTTTGTCCCCAAAGCAGATAAAGATGACCGTCGTTTTCTCCACATGCGGCTCTGGGTTCGGTTATTAAGCCTGTATAAATTTCACCTATGGGCAATGGCTTTTGAAGATTCTTTTTCGGGGTGGGCATTTCTTTTAGCTTGAGTTTTAAATGGTCCTCACCCAATCGGTAAGTGATAAACCCGTCATTTCTACCGCCTTCATAGGGTCTTTCGTCTACGGTGTTTCGGCAGATGTTGAGTTCCCTCCCCATAAACGATATTTTTTCAATTGTTTTATCCTCACCGTAGAATCTTGCGATGATGCCGCTTTGATCCTCGGCGGCTTTCAAGGTTAAAAGTCGCATATGGGTATCCACGTCAAAAAAGCTTAAAGATTTTTTACAAAGCCTACCCTGCTGCACCCCTACTGCAACACAGCTTACGGGGGTTGTAATACGCTCAGCAAGCTCAGCAAGCTTTGCCGATTTATGGTTGCCCTTGTAAGAGGTTATGGTGTACCTGAAGCGGTAGTTTAAATGACTTCCGCCAGCACAGTGCATTTGCAGCCAATCGTTAGCAAGATAAACAAACATCTGCGAGCCGTCCTTGAGATTTCCAAAGTCAGTTTTGTCGGAATGTATTTCGCCAAATTCTACGAGCGATGAGTCAAGCATAATCAACCCTACGCCAAATTCATCATTCTCACAGCAGCACCACTCGTTTGCCGCCATATAAACATCGGTTCCGTGTCCTGTAATATCCTTGCCATATTCAGCAACCGAGCCGTTCAGGTGACAGATTCGCTTGGCTTTTTCAACGTCAAACGGAAATGCGGAATACAGATACCTATAATACCGACTATCGTTTATCATATCTTTCGCGCCTATAATGTCGTTGTTGATATCGATTCGCTTTTCAAAATTGGGAAGCGTGATACTTTGTATGATTCTCGCCCTCAAATGTTCTTCATACGTTTCTATGGTAACAACTGTTTTTTCTTCTGTTGTTTCCACTTTAAAGGTTGCCGTTTTCGGAACAAAAAAGCTCTTATGATTGTCGCTTGTGTAGATAAATTCATTGGCATGGTAATCATTGCTTTGATCCAAAAGCTCTCGGTTTAGTTCCTTATCATAGAGGGATTTGATGCTTCCGTTTTCGGAAAACTCAATTTTGTAATAACGATTTTCTGTAATTGGCGGTCTTTGTTGCTCTATCATTTTTGATTGATACGGCATTAATTCTTTTTTGGAGATCCTGCAATAACCAAATGACGGCACAACAACACGAACATACCCTTCTTTTTGTTCTATCAGCTCCTGTCTTTCAAGCAGTGTCGGGTTGAAAACAATGTAGCCTTCACTGTCACTTGCTATATGTTCGGCAATGCTTTTCGTCGCCCTATATATTTCGCGATCCGCAGTTTTTTTTGCCTTTTCGATCCAGTCTCTATGCTGCATCCAGGTTTCATAAACCCGTCTGCCCTGATATCCGCTTGTACCGTATGAATGCTCGTCATTATATAGCAAACCGTCCCAAGCACGCCTGAACTCAACGGCAGGATATTCATATTTGGGATCTAACATCGATGCCGTAACTGACCATTTTTCCGCGGTAGGAAGGCTTCTGTCCGCTGAATATTTATCAGCCAAAAGTTCAGGCACGGCGATAGGGTGCTGATACCATCCTCCCGTAATATCACCGCATAAAACCGGAATCATATCCGCATGTTTTTTTCTCAGAATTTCAAAAGGCTCATCGGGATTGCCAAGGGTTCGAATCTTGGGCCACTTCCATTTGCTGTTCCAGTTTTTAATAGAATCGGTAAGCCCAATATCGGGCAACTGGTCATCCGAGTAACACACGTTGAGCCACACCTCATAGGGATACTTTTCATCGAGCAGAGGCAATTGCCTTGCCATAGCGTTCTCTGTTTCGTACAACGGCTTATTTCCTTTAGGGCAGAAGCCAAATGCCGCGCAACCATTTTCATATTGCGGCGCGCCCCACACTAAAAGTCTATTCTTGTTCTTGTCTTCCCAAAAGAAAACCATTGGATTTTCGGAAGAATAGCGAATATCAATTCTCGCCCCTCCTCCGCCGGCATCACTGTTCCATATATAGCCGTTTTTGGTGGTATCCGTTTTCCAAATGGAGGAGGGAATGGGATTCCATTGATTGGGAGAGAGGATAATATTCTGATATCCCGCTTCGGCATATGGACCTATAAGCGCCATTGACATACCGTTGTTGTCAATCATGGTCATCGTATGGCTTTCAACATTCCATTCTTCAAGCAGCCGTTTTTTTTCACATGCGCTGCGGCACATTTCCTCAAGCCCGAAAACCTGCGTATGATTTCCGGCAACGCCGGCGCATACGCCAATATCGCCACTGTTTATAAACTGATTGACAACTGCTCTTGCGGCATTGGCTCCCCGATCCGCGCCATAATTATTCCAAAACCACGTACCTTCAATGGTATATCTGTAGCGGTCGAGAGGATCGCGTCTTGCCGTTCTCTCACAAAGCTCAGCTACTTTGTCTATAAATATACTGCTATTTCTTCGCTGAATATATTGCGAGTTATGAAGTCCGATATCCGTGTGCGAAGATATCATAGTGTAGATGGTTCTTTTAAGCGGCTTCTTATAGTTAAACTCGGTCGAATATACTTCTTCGCCTTTATTATCCAAGAACCTTGCGGTTATACACTTGTCTTTGCCTTGGGGCTTGATTAAAATATAAGATCTTCCCTCTCCGTCTGCTAAATGCAAAGGAATATCCTTGGCAATCATTTGCTTGCGATCAAAAAGTAAAGCCTTTAGGTGGAATACTTTTTCAGCCTTGTAATCGACCTCTATCCTCTGTAGGTTATCGTGGGTTATCATAGATGTTGACGTTAGTTTAATTTCCATAGCTCAGCCTCCTTATGTTTTTGGATTCGCATACTTAAATTATAAATTGCAGTCAACTACTTTACAACCTACAAATCTATTCAAAAAGTTTAATTTTATAAACCCTTGTGTCGAAGCTTTATTTGTGTTATAATGCTTATATCACTGAATTTGGGAGAGATCATATGCAAGACGTAGCATTATTTAAAATTTCGGATGTGGTTATGGTGGACAGAAAGAATTTAAGTATGCAAACAGTAAATAAATCCTGCTATGTTTTGAGTTGTCGGCTGAGCGGTGAGAGCGAGTTCTCTCAAAACGGTAACCGCTTTACTGCCAAGAGAGGAGATATCCTTTATATCCCCTACGGAAGCTCTTATTATCAAAACAGCAAGCAAGAAAGAGTAATATACATACATTTGGAAGCATTTTCGGCGGTTTCAAGCCGGATAAAGCTGTGGCAAGCCGAAGACGCTGAGTATATATGCTCGCTCTTCCTTAAATGTTTTAACACCTTTAAGGAAAAAGGCCATAATTACATATATGTTTGTATGTCCATCTTATACGATATATTGTCTCTGATAAATTTTGCCCCCGAAAACATAGAAATTGGAGAAAATCGCACATTTAACCTCGCGATGCAATACCTTAACACCCACATTTTTGAGAAAGAATTTTCGATAGATAAGCTCTGTGAAAATGCCAATATCAGCCGAACATATTTCAACAAAATGTTCAAAAAAATATATAATACCACCCCGATATGTTTTATAAACGATGCCCGTATAAAAAAGAGTAAGATGCTGCTTAAAAGCGGTAATTACACAAACCAAGAAATAGCGGATCTGTGTGGATTCAGAGACGTAAAATATTTTTATGTAATATTCAAAAAGCTGACCGGGCAAACAACGTTAAAATACAAGAGGAAAAGCAGCCTATCACGCCAAAAGCAGGAACACAATGCCACAGAAGCATGATTCGGCGAGTAGCTTATTTCTTTGACATTGGGCTTATATATGTCAATGTGTCGGTTTGTTGTCGACCACGCTGATCTTAAAAATTTGCGTAAAAAGTAAGCCGGGCATCGATACTTGGCTTTCACACTTATTCTGTTCGGCTCCTCTGCAAAGTTTTACGCCTTTGACATATACGGGGGACCGCGCTGCGATAGACACAACGGGAGGCAAAATAAAAAATTGATGTCGCGTTAATTCTTTCTCCCCTATCTACTCTCTATGGAAGTATTGACTTCTGAAATCAAAATGCTTCCTGCTCGATCGGCATAACTCAAAAACGATTTTTGGTATAAAAACTTTTTCCCATGTGCCTGCAAACCCTTTTAAAATCGGTATAAAACTTATTTTACAAAGCAAAATACCACGAAATTCAGTGTACAACATGCACAAAAGTTATGCAACGAAAAACACGCCCTATTTTTATTATATTTAACCCCAAACGCATAATTTGTCCCAACTCCTAAGAGGTAGTTGCAGGTTCGACTCCTGTTTCGAATACCATCCCAAGTGCCGAGTTCACGCGGCACTTTTTTTATATTTTCCCCTTCTCCACTTGAAACACAGACGAACTTGTGCTATAATGAGTTAGAATTTATTATCATTCGGGGATATTTATTATGCTTTCAGACATGACGCCGTTCAAAATGATCGGCAACTTATATTTTGTGGGAACTGAAGGAGCTTCCTCCCATTTGATCGATACGGGTGAGGGATTGATCCTCATCGACTCGGGCTACGCGGAAACGGCGGATGTCATCGTGGAATCCATGGGCATTTTGGGGTTTGACATTCGGGATGTCAAGTACATTCTCCACTCGCACGGACATCTCGACCATGTGGGCGGCGCCAAGCAGCTCGTCGCACTCAGCGGAGCAGAAAGCTTCCTGCATTCCGCCGACTTTCGATATTTGAGTGACAGTACGCCCCACACGCCTATCCGCGACGGCGATGTGATACGCCTCGGCAACACCGAGATCCTCTGCCTCCACACCCCCGGTCACACCCTGGGCACCGTTTCCTTCTTTTTTGACGTGGAAGAAAACGGAAAGCGATATCGTGCGGGAATGTTCGGCGGTGCAGGCACAAATCAGCTCAAAAAGGATTTTCTGCGAGACGGCGGGCTGTCCTATCTGCAAAGAGGACTCTTCCTCGAAAGCATCGAGAAACTTCGTAATCAAAAGGTGGATGTCTTTGTCGGCAACCATTCATGGAACAACAACACCAAGCAAAAATACGAAAAAAGTCTCACAGCAACCGAAAATCCATTCATTGAGCCAAACGAATGGTTGCATTTTCTTGACAAATGCGAGAAAACCATGGTAACCATCATGCAGGAGGAGAGCAGAAGCCACTTTGTCAATTTCGGTCACAGAGGAGCTTGTGCCTACGCGCCGGAAAACACCATGTCCTCCTTCGAATTGGCCGTCGCCATGGGTGCTAACGGTCTGGAAACCGACGTGCGGATCACCCAAGACGGCGTGGCGGTACTCTTCCACGACAACACTCTGACCCGTGTAACGGGAGAGGAAGGAAAAATCTCCGACTACACCTGCGATCAACTGCAAAAAATTGCTGTAAAGAAAGATGACAAGATTGATAGAATACCAACTTTCGAGGAGTTTCTTGTCGAGTTTGAAAAAAGCGAGATGACCCTTGCCATAGAACTCAAGCAGCGCGAAACTGCCAAGCTTGTTGCCGACAGCATACGCGCCCACCGTCTGGAGAAAAGGGTGGTCATCACCTCCTTTATGCTCGATGAGCTCTGCCGACTGAAGACCTACGCCCCCGATCTGAAAACAGGATTTTTGACCGACTCGACCAATGAAAAAACACTACGAATCCTCCGCGAGCGAGGCATCGACGAATACTGTCCCCGCGCCTCCGAAGTAACCCCGGACCGTGTAGCATACTGGCACCGTCTCGGCTTCAATGTTCGCGCATGGGGTGTTAAGGACGAGGCTTTAATGAAAGCGGTTTACGATGCAGGAGCTGACGGAATGACCGTCAACTTCCCGGACAAGTTGAACAAGCACATCAACAGCATGAAAGAAGATGTTGCCAAAAACATCGTTCGACTTAGAATTCCATTTGAAAAAATATACACAAGTGCTTTTATCGTTACCACCAACGAGGGCGTTGCCTTGCTGGATTGCGGCATGACGCTCACAGATGTGACCGAGCATATTGTGCCTGCCCTTTCGGAAATGGACGTTGCTCCCGACGTCATCATTGCCTCTCACAATCACGACGATCACATGGGTGGCATGCCGCATTTGGCGGAGCTATATCCCCATGCCAAGCTGGCTATGGTGAGCGAGAAATGTGCTGAGCGTTACTCCGTCGAGCGCCGCCAACTGCTCCAAGATGGCGACCTGCTTCTCGGGTGCCTACGCGTGCTTCATATGCCCGCCCACGCAGGTGACGCCATCGCCATTCTGGACGAGCGTACCAATACCCTGCTCTCCTTCGACTGTCTCCAAGTGGAGGGCGTGGATCGCTTCGGAACAAGCTTGGGAAATATTGCTGAATATATCAACTCAATTAGCCGTATCGAAAAAGAAAACATAGAAAATCTTGTTGCATCGCACAAATACCATCCCGTGGGCTCTATCGCCCGTGGCAAGAAGGATATCACCCGATATCTTGCCGCCTGCCGCAAGGATATTGACCTTCTCTGCGACTTTGCAGCCGCCCATCCCGACCTTGATATCGTGGGGCTCTTTATGCTGTTCAAAGAGACGCATCCCACCCATCCCCCCGTCCCGAGACGCACCTTTGAGGCGGTAAGAAAATATCTCTCCGAAAAGTAAACAAAAAAATCCACCCGCATCGCGTGGTTTTCATCTTACAAAAAGGGCGTACACCGGCTGTAATATGCCGGTGTACGCCCTTCCGTGCCCAAGTTATATTCCTACGATTTCAGTCTCGCCCTTGAACAACAAATCGTAGTCGAGGGGCGTTGCTTTGATATCACAACAGGCTTCCAAGCATTTGATAACTTGATCGGTCATGCGCTTGGTGGCCTGCTTTGTGTAAAAATGCGTCACGTCAGAATGATACGATTCGGGAACGTCCTTCATCAACGCGTAAAGGTCGTCGATCTCGCCGCCGTATCGCTTGACGATCTCGACCGCCGCGGCGTTATAGACCTCGGTGTCCTTGTTGTATCGGCGGTAATAGCGAAAACGCGCCTCGTATCCGTCCTCCAGCACGGGAGTGGAGGTGGCAAAGATGATTTTTGCTTTTGGGAACAGGATCTTTATCGTCTTGCAAATGCGTTCCACATCCTCGCGGTATCGTTCAAGAGGAACGTGATGCTCGCCGTCCGCGATAATCAGGTCATCCCAAAGTCCCGCGTTCCAATGCACCACGTCCACATCGTCACCGCATTTCATCTCGGTCTTCCAATCGGGGAGCGTACGCAAAACGTAGGACGCAAAGCGGCAGTTCTCCTTTGGAAAATACACCTCGGCCTGCCCCTCAAACGCGATCTTTACCAGTTTTTTATACCACGCGCTGATGGAATCGCCGATGATCACGATCTTTTTCATAAAGCTCTCCGTCACGCCTTTTTGCCCAATTTTTCATACCATTTTTTCATCACAGCCTGCGCCTTTTTCCCGCGTACCGTAAAGCCGCGATCACCCATGGAAGGATCGACCATCCACGGACGGGCAACGTGCTCCTCCCACTTCCACCAGTACATTCCGTACCACCACGGCTCGTCAGCGAAGGTGAGCATAACGGCTTCCAAGTATTTGGCTTGCTCGTCCTCATCATACGGAGTATCCATGACCCAAGACGAGGGGCTCCGTGCCGCACTGAAAACGGTAGAACATCCGATCTCACCGAACAGAATCGGCTTGCCATACATCTCGGCAATACGGCGAAGTCTGTCGCGTTCGCCCATCATATTGTTCGACATTTCCTCGGCAGAAAGTCCGCCGACCTCACCGGCCTTGATATAATCGCTGATCGAAAGCGCGTCCAGATCGTAAAACCAATGATCCTTCTTCGCAAGTTCCTTTTCAAAATCGATCACACCCGTGTGAATGGTATGACAAGAGGTGACCGGTCCCGAATAGACCTCACGAACGCGGCGGATGACCTCTTTCCACTTATCATTGAATCGAATGATGCGATCCAACTCACTATCAAGGCAATACATTTCACATCCCGTCATCTCGGCAATGCGAGCATAGTAGACCGAACGTGCCGTCATGCTCTTGAACCAGCGAGAGCAAGGATCATGAACCAATCCCGGGATGCGTTCGCGGTCACCCAAGAACGCTACGCTCAAGCGTCCCTCTCCGTCAAAGCACTCCAGCATGGGGCGAAGCTGTACATGGATCCCCTTGCTGTGGATATAGTCAATGATCTCCTTCAACTCGATGTCGTTGGGGGTGTTCTCAAAGTCGCGGAACTGCCTTGTGGTACTGACCTGCTCCTGCATTACAGTGACGACCAGAACGATCCAGTTGGCGCCGGTTGCCGCAATTTCATCTACCTCTTCGCGAGCTTTTGTCGATGAAAAATAGCCATTTTTGGCATAGAAGCCAAAGGTGACACCGCAGTGCTTTTCCGAAAATACGTTTTTTTCCATATCGGGACTCCTTTTTTCGTTTTTATTTTGAATTTTTAAATTTCGCTGTATGCTGGTAGGGGATGGTCTGACGGAGGCGATGAGATGGGAACTTCACATTTGTTATGCGGCATTCCTGCTTTGCCCCCGAAGACACGGAAATTGTTCGTCACCTTCCCCAAGAAACGACCTTCTCACACAGCCGATTGCTTTACCGTCCGATCCACGGTTGCTCTGCCATTTGCCTTGCGCAAAATCTCATTGAATTTCTGCAATCAAATAATGCATCTCCATTATATCGCAAGCGCAATCCCTTGTCCACAAATTTCACATTGTGAAATATTGACAGGCACAAAGCACCGTGCTATAATAAAAAAAACACCTCATCAAGGAGGATACCATGATCCTTTCCGTACAGAAAGCCATGAATATTCTTTCGATCCTATCCAACGCGAAAAACCAACCCATTCCGCTTATGGAGCTTGCCGCCCGGACGGGATATCCCAAGCCGACCTGTGCCCATCTGTTGGAAACGCTGTGCCATGACGGTTACGTCGTCCGCGTCTCACAGACCAAGGGGTATCTTT
The DNA here is from genome assembly GCA_045537235.1 of Eubacteriales bacterium. Classification (GTDB taxonomy): domain Bacteria; phylum Bacillota; class Clostridia; order Oscillospirales; family CAG-272; genus RGIG8775. The sequence continues at coordinate 30,039 of JAZSPB010000001.1, read as the reverse complement.
TGGGTCCCTCTCTTTATTGCCTGACTCGCTACGGACGGTATGGAGAGGAATTGGTCGCCCTCTGTCGCCCCATCATGCGTTGGATGGAGCGCAACACTCATGCGACCGTGGTACTTTCCACCATCCAAAGCCACCACAAATTCATTATTGATTACGCGGACACCGAGCAAAATTTGTTCGGCGGCAGACCAAAGATTCGAACCGACGACATCTATCGAACCGCAACAGGACGGGCGATCTTGGCGCACACCGACCGCGAGACCGTTCGGGCGATCTACGAAAAATACGGCGATCCGCTTCCCGGGCACTGGGACGAGGTCACCTCTTACCAAAGTCTGCTCACCGCCCTTGACCGACTTCGCGGACAAGCTGTGATCCTTTCAGGCGTGGAAGAAGGAGTCATTTCCCATCACACGATCGGCTTTGCCTGCCCAATTTTCCAAAAGAAATCCTGTATCGGAGCCATCGGTCTTGCGTGGAAAGCACCGAGCGAAGACCATGTCCTCTCCGCCGAGGTGCAAAATCAAATGTCCTCCGTTTTGCGGAAGGGCACGCTTGAAATTCACCGTCGGCTGTCCTACGAGGGAGAAAGATCCTGATAAATGTCGCCCGTCTGCGGAACTCCCGCTTTTTGGGTGAATCCCCCAACCCATCCCCGTCTTGCCGATTTCGGCGGAGATGGGATCCGATCGGGCAACCTCTTTTAAAGATATCATATTTCACTCGTATCCCTTGTAATTTGGCAAAAAATGTGTTACAATACCCCTGTTATCTTCATTATTAAATTCGAGGCAGATCATGGCAAATCCAAAACGTTCATCTTTATTTATTCGCGGACTTTCCGACGGCATCCCCATCGCGCTGGGATATCTGTCGGTGTCCTTCGGCTTCGGCATTTCGGCTGTCAACAAAGGGCTCTCTCCTTTGGCCGCCGTTCTCATTTCGCTGACCAACCTCACCTCCGCCGGTCAGGTGGCGGGGCTTGAGATCATCGTAGCGGCGGGCACCCTTTGGGAAATGGCGCTGACACAGCTCACCATCAACCTGCGCTATTTTCTGATGAGTCTGTCACTGTCACAAAAACTGGATCGGAAGTTCACCCTCTCTCACCGTCTTTTGGCATCCTTTGGCATCACAGACGAGATCTTCGGTGTTGCCTCCTCCAAAAAGGAGAAACTGGTTCCCATCTATATGTATGGACTGATCTTACTGCCCTTCATCGGCTGGTCTTTGGGAACGCTTCTCGGTGCAGTGGCGGGCAATATCCTGCCCGAATCGATCAAATATGCCCTCGGCATCGCCATTTACGGAATGTTTGTGGCCATTGTTGTTCCGCCCGCCAAGCGCGATCGCGGTGTTTTGGTAGCTGCGCTCATAGGCATTGCCATTAGCTGCGGCATCACCTATATTCCCTTGTTGAAATTCATCACGCCCGGTTTTGCCATCATTTTGTCCGCCCTCGTTGCCGCCGCTGTTGCCGCGTGGCTGTTCCCCATCAAGGATGAAGAGGAGGAAGCGGAGAAATGAACATCACCCTTAAAATTTGCCTGTACATTCTTGTAATGGCGGGCGTGACCTACCTGATCCGCATGCTGCCTTTGGCCTTTTTCCGACGCAAAGTTCGCTCCCGATTTTTCCGCAGCTTGCTCTACTATCTTCCCTACGCAGTGCTCAGCGCCATGGTCATTCCTTCGGTCTTCTCTTCCACGGGAAGCATCATCACCGCGACCGTAGGTTTGATCGTCGCCGTGCTTTTGGCTTGGTTTGAGCGATCTCTCATCGTGGTTGCCCTCGGAGCCAGCGCCGCCGCGTACCTTGCCGGATGGATCATTCAGCTTTTATAACTTTTTCGGGTAGCTTCGGGCAACATTTATGACTTTTTCGGACAGAGTTATTGCATATTTTCCGATTTTCAGGAAATTGAGTTGACTTATCATACCCTGCAATACTATAATAAAAATCGCATCCTCTTCACGGTTGCAACCATAAAAATCAATTCGTTTACCATGAAAAAGGTATGTCATTTTTAAGGAGGAACTCTCTATGCTCAAAGCGTTAATTCAAGATGTTTCCAAAAATTCCATCAGCCATGGCGCCATCCCCTTCTGGAGCTGGAACGACAAGCTGGATGAGGCCGAGCTTCGTCGGCAGATCAACAATATGCACGAAATGGGCATGAAAGGCTTTTTTATGCATGCCCGCATGGGTCTTGAGACCAAATACATGTCCGACGAATGGTACAGCGCTATCAACGCGTGCATTGACGAGGCGCGCAAGCTGGGCATGGAGGCTTGGTCTTATGACGAAAACGGTTGGCCTTCGGGCTTTGGCGGCGGCAAGGTGCTGAAAAATCCCGAAAACCACGCCACCTGTATCAAGCGAACGGTGTCCGATGTCTTCCCCGCAGAGCCGGAAAAATATCTGGGCATTTATGTCATTGAGAACAACCACTGCCGCCGTGTGACCGAGCCTACGGGTGCCTCCGAGTATCAGCTCATCGAGATCGGTCACGATGTTTCCTACATCGACATTCTCAACAAGCGCGTTGTTGCCGAATTCATCGAATCCACTCATGAGGATTACAAAAAGCGCATCCCCACCGAGGATTTCGGCACCGTTATGCCCGGCTTTTTCACCGACGAGCCCCAGTATTACCGTTGGGGTATGCCATGGTCAACGGTGATCCCCGAGGAATTCCGCGCGGCCTTTGGATATGATGTGTTGGAAGATCTTATCAAGCTCTTTGTGGATTGCGAGGGCTACCGCAAGCTCCGTTACGACTACTATAAGCTGCTGAACAAGCTGTATACCGAGAGCTTTGTCAAACAGATCTACGAATGGTGCGAGGAAAACGGTTGTCAGCTCACAGGTCATACCATTGCCGAGGAAACACTCGGCGGTCAAATGCTCTGTTGCGGCGGCGCTATGCCCTTCTACCGATTTGAGCATCTGCCCGGCATTGACTGGCTGGGACGCAGAATCAGCTATAAATCCGACATTTTGTCCAAACAGATCGGCTCGGTCTGTGCCCAAACGGGTCGCGACAAGTCCATTACCGAGACCTTCGCCATGTGCGGTTGGGACGTATCCCCCTCGGAGCTGAAAAACATCGCAGACTACCAATTCTCGGGCGGCATCAATATGCTGTGCCACCATCTGTATCCCTATTCCATCCGCGGTCAGAGAAAGCGCGACTACCCTGCGCATTACTCCGAATATCTTCCCTGGCAGAAGCACCTGAAGGATTTCAACCTCTATTACAACCACTTGGGTTATATGCTTTCGCTGGGCACCGAATACGCGGATACGCTGGTCATTCACCCCATGCGCCAAGCCTATATGTACTTCCAACGCGAGCTGGGAAAAGACTCGATCACAGCCATTGAAGGCACTTGTCGCGCGCTTTCCGACAAGCTTTCCAACCACCAGATCGGCTACCATTACGGCGACGAATATCTGATGGAAGAAATGGCATCCGTGGAGGGCAACACCATCCGCATCGGTCTTTGCACCTACAACACCGTCGTTATCCCCGCCATGGAGACCCTCTCGGAGAACACGGTCAAGCTACTCCGCGAATTCGCGGCAAACGGCGGTAAGATCCATCTTGTCGGTGAGACCCCCTCTCTGATGGATGCCCGTCCCACCGACTTCGCTTGGCTTCGTTCCAATACCACCTTTGAGGACATCAAAAATGCTCAAGAGGTTTCGATCTCCCAAAACGGCACCAATATCAGCGACGTACGAATCATGACAAGAAAGACCGAAAACGGTCGTATCATCTTTGTTACCAACTACAGCAAGAACACCTTCGATAACGTAGAGATCCGTGTCAAGAACTGTCGCAATCTGATCAAGATGGACATTCTTTCCCTGTCCCCCCTCAAGCTGTGCGGCGAAAAGGTGGGTGATGACTTCCGCGCATTGATCCACTTGGATGCCTCCGAGTCTTTCATGCTCGTTGAAAGTGACGAGATCGCGGTCGCGCCCCTCTCGGATTTTGCTCCCGTTCCCGAGACCTTCCGCTTGGGTGGTGAATTCCGCCTGGCAACACCCCCCGTCAACAGCCTGACACTTGACAATCTCTCCTATTCGCTCGACGGTGTGAATTTCTCCGACACGATTCCGCTGATGCAACTGAAGGATCAGCTTTTGCGCGATCGCTACGAGGGCGACCTGACCGTCAAGCATACCTTCCGCGTCGACGAGTGCCCCGAAACCGTCAGCCTTGTCTGCGAGCCCATGGAATACAAGAGCCTTACCGTTAACGGCACCCCTGTGGAGTTGGGCAACAGTAAGTATCTTGATCACCGTTTCTTGGAAGCCGACATCGCAACTCTTCTTCGGGTGGGCGAAAATGAGATCTGCTATACCATTCATTATTTCCAAGATGACTATGTATATTATGTCTTGTTCTCCGACGTGTCCGAGTCCTTCCGCAATTGCCTGAATCTTGACACCGAGATCGAGTGTATGTATCTGTTCGGTGACTTCTCCGTCAAGACCGATGCGGACAAGTTCGAGGCACATCCCAAATTCGGATACAGCTACTCGGGCGAGTTTGCCATCGCAGCCCCCCGTGCCACGGTGGATCCCGAAAATGTCATCACCGATGGCTATCCCTTCTTCGCAGGCACGCTTGACATGGTGACCGATTTCCACTATCAAAAAGGCGCTCCCACCGAGCTGCTTCTGGAGGGACGCTACTCTACCGCCGAGGTCTATGTAAACGGCAAGCTGGCCGACACGCTGATGTTCAAGGATCATTGCGACCTGTCGACCCACCTGGTCGAGGGAAAAAACACCGTCCGCATCAAGCTGACGAATGCTCGCCGCAATCAGCTCGGTCCTCTTCACTCTCCCGAAATCGAGCCTCACAGCGTCGGTCCGCGCACCTTTACGGGTGAAAAGCAGTGGGTGAACGGCGAATGGAGCGGCTATCTCAAGGACAAATACTGCTTCGTCCGTTTCGGATTTGATCATGATTAATTGATAAAAAATTTCAGCGTAGCTGTAAGGATTTACGGCTACGCTGTTGTTTTTTATTTGACGGAGGTGTACTTCCGCGCGTTTCGGCACTCCGTCACTCGGGAATCAGCACGTCCCCATCCCCGGTGATAATCGCCTCCGAGATATCCGTGGCACTTCGAATTTGAGTGGGATCCTCCTTCGAAAGCCTCTCATGAATGATCCGAACGGTTTCACCCACCTTGACATAGCCGCTCACAATATACGGCTTGATGCGATAATGGTCGGTATAGACGGTAAACACCATGCCGTCATCGGGATCCTTCATCATGATGGAATCATCCACCTTGATATACCCGTCTCCGATCTCGGTTACAACACCGACCAAAAATTGCCGTGCCTTTGCGGATTCGGTCTTGTGCGCCAAGACATATTCCTCAATCTCACGAACGGCCTCCGTCCCGATGCGGAAGTAAACACCGCAAGGCTCTATGTTCGTGGTCAAGTATCCGTCTTCCGTGATCGAAAGAGAAAGATTCTCCACTCCCAAAACATGGGAAGAAAGAGCAAAACTCATTAGCCTTCTGCCCGGCGCAGACGGCGTACCGGTTTGAGACGGAGCATCTGCATATTTCAAAATCGTCTGCCACAGTACCGCACTGTCTTGCGGCAAGAGTCCGTACGGTCCATCCACAGCCACGGGATAAAAATGATCAAGTGCAACCGTTTCGGTAAGATCAAGAGCCGATATCCAATCTCCCAAGGTCTTATAAAGCGGCAAGTGATCGCTGAGAAAGGGATAATAGTCATCCCGCCCGTTGTATTTGACCGCCACAAGTCGCAAAGGATCCACGCCCGCAATGCGATAGATCTCACAGTCCGTTTCGTGCTTTTCCGCATTGATATTATCATAGCCTGTAGCCACAGCACTCCCCAGCTTCTCTCCGATTCTCTCAGTGGGAATCGGCTGTCCCGTATAAACGCGGGCACTGTAAGAGACGCCTTCAAAATTCAAGTTGTTATACTGCTGAAAAACGGCACAGTACCGCCATGCAAATTCAATGCCGTATTCAGAAGCCATCACCTTGTCGCTTTTTCTCTCACGATCATCCACCCAAAACATTGAGGGAGTATGGGGGGGATCCGACTGTCCCAAAAGAAACGGCACCGCCACAGCGGTCAGCACAGAAAGACACAGACAAGCGGCAAGAGCGCTCCGTTTAAGCCACGACAAAGATCGAGGTGCATTGGGTCGTCCGTTGGTATCCTCCACCATATCGGGGTCGATCCCGCCTATTGCGTTCAAAATATCTTTGCTTTTCATATTTCAAAGCCCTCCTTGATCAGTTGTTTTTTGAGTTTTCCGCGTGCACGCATCAGCATGGATTTCACTCGGCTTTCGCTCATAGAAAACTCCTGCGCAATATCACCGATCGACTCCAGGTACCAATATCGCTTGATGAAAACGCGCCGCGCGGGTATGGGGAGGGAGCGAAGAAAAGAGTTGAGCACATCGCGAAGAGCAATGCTGTCAACCGTGCTTTCTCTGTCGGAAACGCACGCTGAAAGCTCATCAAGGATCAAGGTATACTGCCCGCCGCCGCGCTTTTCTGCCAAATTTTTCTCCAACCGATTGATCGAAAGCTGGCGCGTGATCCTTCCGAGGAAGGCGCGAAGCGGGTTGGGACATTCGGGCGGAATGGTGTTCCACGCCTTGAGATAGGTGTCATTCACGATCTCCTCCACATCCTCCTCATTCTTCAGAATTCCTAAGGCGATATGGCGAAAATACCTGCCGTATTCCCTTTCTGTCTCCACTATGGCTCGCTCGGAACGCTGTTGGTATAAAGCTACCAATTCCTGATCTGTCATTTTCCTCCTCCTTCCATAGATTCAAGGCCTTTCACCTTAATATACAGAAAACCCCGCTTGGAGGTTGCGAGGTTTTAAAATTTTTATTTTTGCAGATATTCGCAGACATTACTTTTTGCGGGTCGATCTTCTTCGGGCGGGAGCGGTATGATGATTGACCGCCGGCTCGGCACGGTCATTTTGGATACTTTTGGCCGAGGCTCGCAAAAAGAGGATGATCAGCGAAATAAAGCCGAGGACAAGGGAGAACACCAAGGGAATGAGCATCAAGAGGGCAAAAAAGATGCCCGTCACTACACACGCCGAGGTGACCGCCACAAGTGCCGAGGGAAACAGCAGTCCCAAAATAATATCCGCCACGAGGAGCATGATCGAAATGAAGCACAAGCCGCGAAGTCCCGATACGATATCCGAGCGGCTGACCTCCATGTGGAGCGCGATAGAAAGAGCCAAAACCATACACAGCCACCAACGCCAGTCGCGAAAATGATCCAAAGCAAAAAGCTCACCGAACATCGACACAATGCCGCGGAAGAGCGACGCAACAGCCTCAACAAAGGAGCCCTCCGCGAAAGCTGTGCGAATGGCCAGCGTCTCAACACTCATGCCGAAATAGATACCGGGCGTCAGCAAACGAACCAGTAAGAGAATGACCGCGCCCCCCGCAAGGATCGGAGAGATGCCAATGAAGAAATTGCCGATCTGATGGTAAAAATTATCACGGTAGTATGTATGCTCCACATAGCCCAATGTCCGCGAACGCTTGGAGTCACCAAACATACAGATTTTTTTAATGGAATGTCCGAACAAAAGGCACATCAGCGCGTGAGACAGCTCGTGGACGGGAGTGCCGATATATCCCGTGACTCTGACGATCCCAAACGCAGAATCTCCGCACGCGTCGTAAAAAAAACGGTTACAAAGCGAGATCATGCCGCCGTAAAGCAACACAAAGCCCACGGTAAAAACCAACTGCACAAACAGATTGCCTAAAATATCCAATGCGACCACGCGATCACCTCCTGATGATAATATCTGTTTTGGGGGCGCCTGCGGGCGCGGGGAGGTCGCTTTTTTGAAAAAAAGCTCCGCAAAAAACTTTTCTTCCGCGCACTTGTCAAAGTTTGAGCGAACATACTGCATCTTTTTGGAGATTGGTATGTTGAATGGGTCGCAATAAGGGTGCGGGGCAAAAGGGTTTGCGCGTTTTCAAAAAGGGGGGCTTTCTTCCAAAGCGTCTTTTCCGCGCTCGCAGGGATTCCTATAAATTACAATTTATTATAAATCAAAATCCGATCTGTGTCAACTATATTTTGAATTTTGGCTTTCCGAACACGCACAGGAAGCCAAAAACCAGCGACACCACCAGGCACGCGCCGCCGATAATGATCAATCTTGTCCAACTATCCACGGGCGAGACGGTCTTCACAAGGAAGATCAGCGCCACCGAAAGTCCGCAGGCGGCGAAGGTACGCATCATGGGGACGAGCAACTCCCCCATCGGTATTTTCAGGATCCGCGATGCAAACAGCGGCACCGCTACCGTGTACCACAAAAGTTGCGCCAAGGCGGAAATGATTGCCACACCCAGCACCCCTGCACGGGTAAAGCAAGAGACAAGGATCACGGTTGCCAATGTCAAAAGTGAGCCTCCCACAAACATCAGTGACAGTCGTCGCATACGGTTCATGACTACTCCCAAGTTGACCAGAGGAAGTGCCGTAGCGATTGCCACCACCGGAATCAGAGAGACCACCGTCAGCGTGCGCAAAAGCAAGCTGTCATTTTCCAGCCAAAGGACAAAAAACTCGTCGCAAAAGCCGATGGCAAATGCTACACCGATGGCGGCAAAAAAGCCCGTCACCTTTTGATCCCGAATCACGTCCTTTCGCAAACGGTCATTTTCTCCCCGTGCAAATCGCTTGGCCGTCACGGGCAAAAACACCCCGGACAGCATCAACAAAACGCCGCTTAATGCGCGGGTAGCCGTCACCGAAACCGAATACACGCCCACTCCCTCGGCCGTAAACAGCATATTGGAAACCAAAAGAAGACCGCCCGTCATAAGGAACGCGCCAAGCCTATCCAGCGTATACCAAAAGCCGGAAACCGCCACACGGCGAAAATGTGCGAGTGAAACATCGTGTAAAGACGGGTGCAATTCCGGGCAAAGCCGACGGCACATAAGGATCTGTATGACCGCCCCCGTGACAGTGGAGATCAGCATAGCCACGCCGATACTGATGATCGACGAAGAAAAACCGCCGCCAAGCAGTCCGAACAGCACAGCCGCCTTGAGAAGCACAACGATAAAATCCTGCGCCGACCGCAGGTCCAGACGATTGGACACCGAATAGGCGCTGCCGAAAGCCGAAGCCAAAGCATTGATCGGCACCGTAGCGAGCACCAAAGAAAAGAAAATGCGAAGCTCTCCCACCATCCCTTCGGGAACCGACAAAATGCGATCGGTAAAAGCCACAAAAAGCCCCATGGGGAGCAATAAAATCAAGCACAAAAGCACATTGGCAAAGAAGACACCGGAAAAATAACGGCGCGCCTCATGCGGATTGCCTCGCGCATCCTCCACCGTAATATAACGGGAAGCTGTGGAATTGACAACGCCGCAAAACAGCCCAAAAAAGGCGGAAAGCTCCGCTGCGATGGGGTAAAATCCGTATGCCTCCAGCCCTACACGCGCCACAAGAAACGGCGTGATCACGAAAGCAATCCCCGCCGACAGCCCATGCGCCGCCGCACTGCAAATCATATTAAAGGCAACGCGTTTTGACGATTCGATGCCCGATACCGTGGTTTGATCCATAAAAATACTCCTTTTGCAACGATATGTATGCCGTCACAGCCTTCAAAGAGTATTATTTGCCACATTGCGAACAATTTATATACGGCGAAAAAACTTTTCATTTTTCGTCGGTTGAAGTTTACCGCCGATTGTGATACAATAGGTAAAACCGCGAAAAACTACCCTGCGATTCAAAATTCTCGCTTTGCGAGAGAAAATCGCGGAACAGTGGGTGGACTTTTTTCCGTCGGAACGGTAGAATGAGAGCACAAAAACGAAAGAGAGGACCCGACATGGAACAAAAAACCCTTGGAAAATTGATTGCCGCCCTTCGCCGTGCGAATGGTTACACCCAGCGCGAGCTGGCTGACAAGCTGGGCGTTTCGGATAAATCGATCAGCCGTTGGGAGCGCGACGAATGTGCCCCCGACCTTACACTTTTGCCCGTCATCGCCGAAATTTTCGGCATCACCACCGACGAGCTGCTCCGTGGGGAATGCAACTCACCCGACCGTCCATCGGGGGATCTGCCGCGCCCCTCGCAAAAAAGTGACCGACAACTGAAGAATCTCATACATCAAAAGCAGATACGGTATCGCAATCTGTCGCTGATTTCCACAGGCATCGCCGCCGTCGGTCTTATCGCCGCCATGATCTGCAATTTCGGATTTCTCCGCGCCCGGATCGGTCTTTTGGTAGGCTCGGTCTTCTATCTCGCGGCTATCATCTGCCAGATCTGCTTTGTCAACCTGTCTTTATCCGACCCCACTGAGGAAGAATCCCCCTTTGATGACCGTCTGCGCACGTTGAATTGGGAAGTTTTGACCACGGCGCGCAATGTCATTGTAAGTGCGGCAGCACTGTTCATCCTCACTCTGCCCTTGGCACTTGTACATGATGCTTATTGGGGGCTGACCGCCGGCTCATGGCTTGGCTACGGACTCATGTTCGGTGCGATCTTCGCCGTCGTCTGTTTCCTCGGCTATACACTGTTTTTCTGCGATTGGTTCATCAAAAAAGCCGAACCGCTCACAGGACGGGCTCCGCGAAATCCCGAACTCGGCAAGAAGGTTCGCCGTCTGTTCCTGCGCTATGTCATCACCGCCATTATCGGCGCCATCCTCCCCCTCGGCGGCGCCTTCACCGTCCTCGTGCCGGAAACCACAGTCTTCGCCGCAGGCATCGAACACCAAACCTATGAAGAATTCAAGACCTATATTGAGCAAAACACCGATTATTGGGGAGAGGATACTCATCTCACCGTAGAACCCGTCATCCCCGACAAAACCGACGACACCCACGAGGTGACCGAAAAACTGTATGACAAGGACGGCAACCTTCTCGTAGAATACCGCTGGAACAACAAAAATGTCACCCGACTCGATTTCAACACCGACTCCCCCGACCTTCTCCCCATCACGACCTACACCCGTCAACAAATCTATCAAGCCCGAGCGCTCCAAGAAAATCTCTTCACTGCTTGCATTCTCCTCGTCTTTATCGAAAGCGCCCTCTGCCTCGGCACCTTTTTCGTCAAGTCACAAAAGCTTCGCTGATGCGCCTGCGGGCGGGGAGGTCGCTTTTTGAAAAAAGCTCCGCAAAAACTTTTGATCCGCGCCCTTTTTGTAGTTTGTGCGAACATGGAGGCACTAAATTTAGTGTGATATGTTCGCTCTCACTTCAGCAAGAGCGCGGATCAAAAGTTTTTTGCGGAGCTTTTTTTCAAAAAAGCGACCTCCCCCGCCCGCAGGCGGCGCGGTCATCATGGTAAAAAGCCCACCTCCGCAAAAAATCGCGAGAAGCGGGCCAATTCAATGGTCGTTTATCAAATTCAAACACAGGAAAAACGACATGAAATATTCTTTATCTGCGTTTCAGCTTGCCGATCACGCGGCCGCCGCACCATACGTTCTGGAAATCCTTGAGCATGATATCCCCGTAGTCTTTATTGAGCGATATCAAGCGATCGCCGCCAAAAATTTTGAAGTAACCGCTACCGTCCAACAAGAAAATACCCGGCTCACCAACCTCCACGCTATCGCAATCCTCCACCAACAGAATGTCGCCGTCACGGTATTTTGGCTCCATGCTGTTACCGCTGATCTTAAGAGCAAAATCGGCATCGGCGGTGCGAGAATTGTCGGGAATGTAGATTTCTTCTCCCGTACCGGCATCGAGGAATTCCCCGGGTCCGGCAGAAACGGGAAGATCATACAGCATAATGGGACGTTTGCCAAAGCGAGTGGTGTCGTTCGCCGCGGAAATGCGGCGGTACACTTCGTCGGGCGAAAGCACCTTGGCGGTGGGCGCAGCCGTGCCGTACTCCGAGCAGGTTACGCGCTGAAGCTCCTTATCCATAACAAGGGCACACAGCTCTCTGCCATGAGTATCCAAACGGCGGTAATTCTCCACCAAGCGGATCTCCCCTGCCTCAAGGGTAAAGTTATTATTATTCTCCGGTGTTCCACTGATAATATAGTCCAGCGAGCAACCGAGAGCCTCACAGATAGCCACAATGTTGGCGAGCTTGGGCGATTCACTAAAACCCGCAAGAATCTTACTGAGCGTTCCAAGAGGAATCCCAGTCATATCCGAAAGCATATCGTTAGTGATCTTGCGTTCACTTTTGATTTTCTTGATTCGATCGATATAATCCATCCCGAGCACACTCCTTTTCGTTTTCCCTTTTCGGGTGTACAGGCATTATATCACACTTTTTCCGATTTGTAAATAGTTTTTTGAAAAATTTTTCCGATTTTTGAAAATATTTTTATTTTCTTTCTTTTACAAGCTGCCCCAAGCATTCTTTTTTCCTAATTCGGCAAACCGATCCCCTGTTTAAGAAACCATTCGGAAAACACCTCAATTCCAATTCCTTCATCCCCCAAAAAGCGATTCACACACACCCAAAAACAAACAACGAAAAAACCGAGAAGAAAGGCAAAAAACAGTTGCCTTATCCCTCTTTCCCGCCGCTTTTTCCTCAAAGGGATCACCACCGTTTTCGCCTTTTCTTCCTTAATTATGTTCCCCTCTCCCCCACCCAACAATCGCGGTCGTTCCACGGCATCACCTCCATAAGATAGTTGTAAGGGGGGCGCCTGCGGGCGCGGGAGGTCGCTTTTTTGAAAAAAAGCTCCGCAAAAAACTTTTGTCCCGCGCCCTTGCGGAAGTTTGAGCGAACACACTGCGCCCTATGGGGAATCGCTATGTTTGTACAATCTAGCAAAAGGGCGCGGAACAAAAGTTTTTGCGGAGCTTTTTTCAAAAAGCGACCTCCCGCGCCCGCAGGCGCCTCCCCCTTACAACTATCTTATGGCAGGTGATGCCGGCTTATTCCGATACGGTGAAGGCCATGTCTACGGCATCCGCAATGAGACCGGATACGCAATCGGTGATCACGTCGCTTTCTTTAGGGGATACGAAAAAACCGCGTCCGTTTTCCAAAACCTTTTGCAGCTCGGGTTGAACCTCCTCGATCCCCGCTTGGCGCAAGGCGTCATAGACCAGCGTGGAGGAGGAAACTACGGTCGGAACACCGAGAGCCACTACGGGAACACCTACGGTATCACGGCAAATGGCCTTTCGGTGGTTTCCGATGCCGGAGCCGGGGGCGATACCACTGTCGCAAAGTTGAACGGTAGCCGCCAACCGCTCACAGGATCGGGCGGCCAAGGCATCAATGGCGATGACCACATCGGGACGGGCATTCTCTACTGCTCCGCGAATCAGCTCCACCGTTTCGATCCCCGTTTGCCCCAATACGCCGGGTGCCAAGGCGGATATCTCACACCGTCCCACCGTGTGATACAGCGACTCGTCATAGGCGCGCAAATGACGCGTCACATTGAGTCGACGCACGCTGACGGGACCAATGGCATCGGGGGTGATCTCGACATTTCCCAATCCTGCAACAAGCACGCCAAAACCGCTGTCCACCGGCTTTGCACAAACCTCCGAGCACATTTTTCGAAGTGACTCTGCTACAAGCTCGACAAGCGAGTTCAGCCGCTCCTCATCCATTCGCCAAATGCGGTCACACAAAAAAGTAACATAGGTGCCGCGCGGCTTGCCGAACACGGACTCTTCCCGCTCATTTCTCACCTTGAGACACGAAATTCTGTGTCCGCGCCGTTCTTCTTCAAAATAGACCTCTCGCGGCAGACCGCCCGCCTCGACGCCGCCGCTCTCACACGCAAGGTCGGACCGTGTATAATCTTCCATATTTCATCTCTCCTTTACCGCTCGGATATTTCATCGATTTTGGGGGCACTTTCAAACGACACTTTTGCCAAACCGTGACGCTTTTCAGACACACTCTCATGCGTATTATTACCCAAATTCCACATTTTAGATAAAAATTTACAAAGTTTTTCTTGACGAACAAGTAAAAAAAATGTATACTATTGATATGCTATTTTATAGTGCGAGCACAGTTTTTTCAATATGTTGAAATTGCACAGTTTTAAGCCTTGGAATTGTGCAACTATCCAAAGATTGAATTTGTCACCCGTTAAATATTGATAAATTTGCTTTTTGGTGTTATAATATGTTGAATGGCACATCTGTGCATCATCATTTTACAGGAGGATCCAATAAAATGCTCAAGCGTATTTCCGCGTTGTTTTTGTGCGCACTCGTTGTTCTGTCCTGCTTTGTTTCTTGCGGCAGTGACATTAACGAGGATAACCCCGGTGCGTACATATCCATGTATCTGACCGACGAGGTCTATGACTTCGACCCGGCCAATGCTTACAATAATGATTCTGCCCTTCAGATCGTCAGCCTTCTCTTCACTCCTCTTATGAAGATCAATGAGAAGGGCAAGGTCGAGGGTGCACTGGTAAAAGAATATGCCAAAAAGGATGACTATAACAATCACGAGCACATCTTGACACTTACCCTCAATGACACCGGCTGGAGTGACGGCACCCCCGTTTCCGCCAACGATGTTGTGTTCTCCTTCAAGCGTATTCTTGAGGTTGAGTCCACCAGTGAGGCCGCTTCTCTGCTCTTCGACATTCGCAATGCTCGCAAGGTCAAGGAAGGCGATCTTTCCATCGACGCACTCGGCATCTATGCCGTCAACACCACCACGGTTGAGATCTACCTTGAGGAAAAGGTAAACGAAAAGGGTGATGTTTACGTTGACTACGACGGATTCCTCCGCAACTTGACCAGCTATGCTCTCTGCCCTCTGCGCGAGATGATCGTTGGTCGTACCACCGACTGGGCAAAGAAGCCTGCCACCATGGTTTGCAGCGGTCCCTTCATGCTCCGCAAAGTATCCTACGAGAATGCTACCAAGGGTCTTATCCTTGAGAGAAACCCCTACTATTTGCGCTCCAACGAAAAGGATCTTCAGGAAAAATACATCGATCCTCTCGATAAGTCCGTAACGCCTTACCGCTTGATCGTCGATTACACCAAGACCGAGGAAGAGATCCTTGCCGCTTATAAGGCAGGCGAGATCTTCTACATGGGTGATATTCCCCTCTCTCTTCGCGGCGAGATCGGCTCGGATGTTGTGGTCAAGGACATCATGTCCACCCACACCTACTATCTCAATGAGAATGCCGAGATCAACGGCACCAAGCTGTTTGCTGACGTAAATGTCCGTCAAGCACTTTCCCTTGCGATCGACCGCGAGGCCATTGCCAAGGCTGTTGTTTATGCCAAGGCAGCAACCGCGCTGGTTCCCTACAAGGTATACAACTCCGATTCTCACAAGACCCAGTTCCGCAAAGAGGGCGGAGATTTGATCGCAACCGGCGTTGATCTTTCCGCAGCAAAGGCTAAGCTGTCTGCTGCCAACATTAACGCATCCGATTACAGCTTCTCCATCTTGGTTGCCGCTTACGATGATGTCCATATGGCCATTGCCGAAATGGTTGCCAAGGCATGGAATGAGCTTGGCTTCAACGTAACGGTCGAGGCCGTTGATGTGATCGTCAACGACGACCTCGGAACCACCGATGAGGTTCCCACCGATATCCGCGACGATGTTTGCCTTGAGCGCATCCGCGTCGGTGATTATCAAGTGGCTGCTGTGGATCTTGTATCCTACACAACCGATGCGTTTAACATTCTTGCTCCCTTTGCCAAGGGCTTCAGCGGCCAGGGCATGGACATGGATATGAAGGACGAAAACGGTCAGCCTTACTACGTTCTTCCCACTCACATCACCGGTTTTGACAACGAGGCTTACAATGCACTGATTGAAAAGGCTTACAGCGCTACCTCCACATCGGCTAAGGCTGCGGCTCTTCACGATGCCGAAAAGATGCTGATGGAGCAGATGCCTGTGATCCCGATCCTCTTCAACCAGTCGGCCAAGATGACCAGCGGCGACCTTTCCAAGGTTACTACTGACTACTACGGTGTCAACAGCTTCACCAAGACCAAGCAGAAGGATTACAAAAAATACATCCCTGCTGAAAACTGATAAAAAATATTCATAGGAAAAAAGTACGGCGGTCTCTTCGTGAGGTCGCCGTATGTTTTTGTCAAAAAAATCCACCGATATCTTTACAAAGTGAAAAAAATATGATATAATTACATAATAATATGGGGTGATATGCCCACCCATGAAAGGAGTTTCCATGAAGCTCATTCCCCTATACGGTCATGCTTGGGAATCCAATTGCTATCTTTTGATCGAAGATACCGAAGCCATTCTTATCGATGCCGGTATCGAACACCGTGAAGTTTTAGATCTTCTTCGGGAAAATCATGCCACACTCCGTCACATCCTTCTGACCCACGGTCATTTTGACCACACGGTCTCGGTGGATGAGCTCCGCCGTGAAACAGGAGCCACTCTCTTGGTGCATGCCGATGATGCCGAGATGCTGACCGACGCCGAAAAAAGCGCCCTCTATCTGTTTTTCGGGACACGAAGTGCTCATACTCCGGCCGACCGACTGCTTTCCGACGGAGACAGTATCCCATTTGGTCGATCCACCGTCCAAGTCATCCACACACCGGGGCACAGCCGAGGTTCGGTGTGCTATTTGATCGACACTATGCTTTTCAGCGGTGACACGCTGTTCGACCAAGGCTACGGTCGTTTTGATCTCTACGGCGGTGATATGCAGACCCTTGCCGCCTCGCTCGGTAAGCTTCAAAGCATGACCCCCACCCTCGCCCTTTATCCGGGGCACGGTGCGCCGTCCACTTTGGAAAATGCCTTTGAAAATCTCGGTCGCTAAAGCGAACTCCGAGCCTTTGGAGACGCCCAAAACGTGTTTTAAAAATTCCGAGAAATGTCATATCGGTAAATACCCATCCAATACAAAATTTACTATACTCCAATATATTTACTATACACCAATATATTATAAAGGAAGGTCTTTCCTATGGATCACAACACTCTT
Source organism: Eubacteriales bacterium (assembly GCA_045537235.1). Taxonomy (GTDB): domain Bacteria; phylum Bacillota; class Clostridia; order Oscillospirales; family CAG-272; genus RGIG8775. The sequence continues at coordinate 13,023 of JAZSPB010000001.1, read as the reverse complement.
GCACAATTTCTTTTTCCGCACATCACCACCACCCCCGAGGACATTGAGGCACAATATCCGCCTCGCGTTCTTCCCGAAGGTGCCAAGGTGACCCGTTTTGCCCCCAGCCCCACAGGCTTTGTTCACTTCGGAGGTCTCTTTCCCTCTACGGTAGGCGAAAGATTGGCTCACCAAAGCGGCGGTGTGTTCTTCCTCCGCATTGAGGACACCGATGCCAAGCGCGAAGTAGCAGGCGCAGCCGAGGGCTTGATCCGCACACTCGCCACCTACGGTATCCACTTCGACGAGGGCGCGATCCTTGACGCAAGCGGCAACATCGCAGACCAAGGTGCATACGGTCCTTATCGACAGAGTCAACGCGCCTCCATTTACCAAACCTACGCCAAGCAGCTTGTCCGCGAGGGAAAAGCCTACCCCTGCTTCACCACCGAAGAAGAGCTGGACGAGCTTCAGCAGGTCAATAAAAAAGAAGAGATCAAAAACACCGACTGGCAGGCCGAAGCCGAAGCCAGACGTGCCGAGATGCTCGCTCGCCGTAACTTCACCATGGAAGAGGTAGAAGCGCATCTTGCCGCAGGTCACCCCTTCGTGCTCCGCATCCTTGCCGACGGTGACCCCGAGAAAAAGGTTAAATTCACCGACCTTGTCAAGGGCACCATGGACATTCCCGAAAATGACGAGGACTTTGTTCTCCTCAAGTCCGACGGCATCCCCACCTACCACTTTGCTCACGCAGTCGATGATCATCTGATGGGAACCACCCACGTCATCCGCGGCGAGGAGTGGCTGCCCAGCCTTGCAAAGCACCTGCAATTGTTCCGCTATCTCGGTTTCAAGCTGCCCAAGTATATGCACATCGCCCAAATCATGAAGCTGGACGAAGCAGGCAACAAGAAAAAACTATCCAAGCGCGACATGGGTGCGAACATGGATGACTACACCCGCATGGGCTACGCTCCCGAGGCAGTCTGTGAGTATATCATGACCCTGCTCAACTCCAACTACGAGGAGTGGCATATGCAGAACGCCGACAAGAGCTACCGTGACTTCCCCTTCAACATCAAGAAAATGTCGGTCTCCGGCTGTCTGTTTGACTTCGGCAAATTGAACGATGTTTCCAAGAATATCATCTCCCGCATGGATGCCAAGTCCGTGACCGAAAAGGTGACCGAGTGGGCGCTGTCCTTTGATCCCGACTTCGGAAAGGCACTGGCCGCTGATCCCGCCTATGCCGAGAGCATTTTCGCCATCGGTCGCGGCGGCAAAAAGCCCCGTAAAGACCTTGCTACATGGGCAGATGCCAAGCCTTACATGGGATTCTTCTACGATGAATTCTTCACCGTCGAGGACAAATACCCGGAGAACTTCGCAAAATCCGATATTCTCGCTACTCTTGAAAAATTTGCCGAGGGCTATGACGAAAATGACGATATGAATACTTGGTTTGACAAAGTCAAGGTCATCGCCGCCTCGCTTGGTTTCGCTGATGATATGAAGGCTTACAAGCAGACCCCCGAAGCCTTCAAGGGCAGTGTGGCCGACATCAGTATGTTCATCCGCGTGGCCATCACGGGCAAGCAAAATGCCCCCGATCTCTATACCGTCATGCACATCCTCGGTCGTGAGAGATCCCTCGCCCGCGTCAAAGCCATGGTCGACTCGCTCCGCTGACCCCACGGCAACGCACGCGAAGCGCCATAAAAGTTTTTGCGGAGCTTTTTTCAAAAAGCGACCCCCGCACCCGCAGGTGCCCCAAATTTTCGAAAGGAAATATAACCATGGAAGAAATCAACAGCAACTTTATACACGAAATCATCGACGAAGATCTTCGAAACGATCCCAACCTCAAGATCCACACCCGTTTCCCCCCCGAGCCCAACGGCTATCTGCACATCGGCTCGGTCAAGGCCATCTGCATCAACACCGACGTGGCCAATAAATACAACGGTTTGTTTAACCTCCGCTATGATGACACCAACCCCGCCAAGGAAAGCGATGAATTTGTCCGCTCCATCCGCGAGGACTTGGAATGGTTGAATGCATCCCCCACAGGCGGTGTGTTCTACGGCTCCGACTATTTCGGAAAATGCTATGAATTCGCCGTTCAGCTGATCAAGCAAGGCGACGCCTATGTCTGCGACCTTTCCCGCGACGACTTGGCCGACTACAAGGGAACCGACCGCGCCGTTGCCTCCAAGGAATCGCCCTATCGCAACCGTTCCGTAGAAGAAAATCTCGAACTGTTCGAGCGCATGAAAAACGGTGAATTTGAGGACGGTGCACGCACCCTGCGCGCCAAGATCGATCCCTCCTCGGACAACCCCTATCTCCGCGACCCCGTTATCTACCGCATCAAGCACATCCATCATCACCGTCAAGGCGTTCAATGGTGCGTCTATCCCATGTACGACTTTGCCCATCCCATTCAAGACGCGCTGGAAGGCATCACCCATTCTCTTTGCTCCAGCGAATTCCGCAACCACAGACCTCTGTACGACTGGGTCGTGGATAAGATCGGCTTTGAGAAAAAGCCCCATCAGTGGGAATTCGGTCGCATGAACATCACCTACACCGTCATGTCCAAGCGCTACCTCCGCCAGCTTGTGGAGGAAGGTCACGTGGACGGCTGGGACGATCCCCGTTTGCCCACCCTCTGCGGTCTGCGTCGCCGCGGCTATACGCCTCGCGCGCTGTTCACCTTCGTCCGCGAGGCCGGCGTGACCAATACCGATCATACGGTCGACATCCGTCAGCTTGAAGCCTGCGTGCGCGATGACCTGAACGAAAATGCCCTGCGCCGCGTGGCAGTTGCCAACCCCATCAAGGTCATTATCGACAACTATCCCGAGGACAAGGAAGAAATGATCTCCCTTCCCAACCATCCCCAGAAGCCGGAGCTTGGCACTCGCGAAGTTCCCATGACACGCGAGATCTATATTGATGCCGATGACTTTGCCGAGGTTCCGCCTCCCAAGTTCTTCCGCTTGAAGCCCGACGGTGAGGTTCGCTTGATGGGCGGCTATATCATCAAATATGTCGGCATCGAAAAGAACGAGGATGGCTCTATCAAGTGTATCCATGCCACCGCAGACCTTGAGACCGGTAACGGTATGCCCGTCGACGGTCGCAAGATCAAGGGTACCATCCACTGGTTGTCCGCCAAGTATGCAAAGCCCGTTTCGCTGATGCTCTACGATCGGCTCTTCACCATCGAAAACACCGCCGATGTCCCCGAGGGCAAGACCTACCTTGACTTCTTGAATGAGGACTCCCTCACCAAGGTAGAAGGTGCCATGGTCGAGCCTTGTCTGGAAAATGCCAAGCCCGGCGACAAGTTCCAGTTCGTCCGCGTCGGTTACTTCTGCTGCGACTCCAAAAACCAAAGCACCTTCAACCGCATTGTGGGACTGAAGGACAGCTTCCCCAAGAAGTAAGATCGTCATGGAAAAATATATTTCCGCCATAGTACCCCTTTGGATCGCCGTGATCTCGGTCATTTCCATCGTGGTGTGCATCTATGACAAGATCGTCTCCAAGCGCAACCGAGTGGAGCTTCGCATTCCCGAAAAGATGTTGCTGCTCCTCTGTGCGCTGGGAGGATCACCGGCTATGTATATCACCATGCAGATCGTCCATCACAAGACACGCCACCGCAAATTCATGATCGGCATCCCCGTCATCATGGCGGTGCAGATCCTTCTGGTCATTTTGTATTTTTATTTCATTAAATAAGGAGTCCGCCATGCACCAGATCAGTTTTTCCGTTCTTCCCTCCTACTACCGTCCCGATGCCGATTTAGACAAGCTCTACGGTATGCTCCGCTCGGCAGGAATCCACGGCATCGACTTTTCCTTTGAAACCACGGTATTCAACGCAAAAAACGGCTACGAGGACAACTTCTTCAAGAAGGATATAGATGAGTTGAAGACCGTTCTGTCCCGTTTCAAAAACGCGCTGGAGCGAAACGGACTGGTAGTCAATCAAACCCACACCCCCTTCCCCACTGTAAAGTTCGTGGGCGACAACTTGGAGGAGTACAACGCCTATATGGTGGAGGCCACGCACAAAACCATTGAGCTGACCGCATTCCTGGGCGGCAAATATGCCATTGTTCATCCTGCGCACTACCCCAACACCGTCCTTGCCGACGAGCAAAAGCGCATCAACATGGAATTTTACCCGCAATTTATCGAGACAGCCAAGCGCCACGGTGTCAAGATCTGTCTGGAAAATATGTGGGGACGCCGCGCAAGCGGAACCGCCATTTTTGACAGCGCGTGCGCTGACCCCCGCGAAGCTTGTGAATACATCGACGAGCTTAATGCCATCGCAGGCGAGGAGATCTTCGCGTTCTGCTTCGATGTAGGTCATGCCAATCTGTGCGGCAAGCATATGCAGAACACCATCCGCACACTGGGGCACCGTCTGCAAGCCCTCCATATTCACGACACCGACAAGGTCAATGACCTTCACACGCTACCCTACACCTGCTGCGCTTACGGCGGCGCACCGATCACCGACTGGGAGGGATTTCTCTTGGGGCTGCGCGATATCGGCTACCGAGGCTTCATCAATTTCGAAGCGGCCACGGCATTCCGCCAATTCCCCGTTCCCACCCACGCGGCGCTTTGCGGTATGTTTGCCGCCATCGGTCGCTACTTCTCCGATGAGATCACAAAGGAGTAATTCATGGAAAAACAAAAAATCGAACGCATCAACTTTCTCGCCCGCGAGTCCAAAGTGCGCGAGCTGACCCCCGAGGAAAAGCAAGAACAGGCATCGCTCCGACAGGAATATGTGGCTGAGATCCGTCTTTCCTTCGGTGCCACCCTCGAAAACACGGTCATCAAGCGCCCCGACGGAACGGTAGAGAGATTGAAAAAAGGAAAATAAGACCGCTTTTGTGTGCAAAATGCACAGAGATTTTTGCCAAAATATGTTTTTGAGAATACAATATCACAAAATTGATAAAATTTTCTCAAAGCCCTTGCATAAATCTCAAAAATGCGGTAAAATATGTATGAATGGGCTTGCCCAATTAGTATAAAATTAAGAAAAAAACGGAGGATTTCACAATGTCTGTTAAAGTTGCCATTAACGGTTTCGGACGCATCGGTCGTCTTGCATTCCGTCAGATGTTCGGTGCGGAGGGTTATGAGATCGTTGCTATCAATGACTTGACCGATCCCGCAATGCTCGCTCACCTTCTCAAGTATGACACCGCTCAGGGCGGTTACTGCGGCAAGATCGGTGAGAACGCTCACACCGTTGTTGCCGGCGCGGATTCCATCACCGTCGACGGCAAGGAGATCAAAATCTACGCCGAGAAGGACGCTAACAACTGCCCTTGGGGTAAGCTTGGTGTTGACGTTGTTCTTGAGTGCACCGGCTTCTACGCTACCAAGGAGAAGTCCATGGCTCACATCAACGCAGGTGCAAAGAAGGTCGTTATCTCCGCTCCCGCTGATAAGGAGACCAAGACCGTTGTTTACAGCGTAAACGAGAACATCCTTACCAAGGACGATCAGATCATTTCCGCAGCTTCCTGCACCACCAACTGCCTGGCTCCCATGGCTAAGGCTCTGAACGACTACGCACCCATCCAGTCCGGTATCATGACCACCGTTCATGCTTACACCGGTGACCAGATGATCCTTGACGGTCCCCACAGAAAGGGCGACCTTCGCCGCGCTCGCGCAGGTGCTTCCAACATCGTTCCCAACTCCACCGGTGCTGCTAAGGCTATCGGCCTTGTTATCCCCGAGCTTAACGGCAAGCTGATCGGTTCCGCTCAGCGCGTTCCCGTTAACACCGGTTCCACCACCATCCTTGTTGCCGTTGTTAAGGGCAAGGATATCACCAAGGAAGGCATCAATGCCGCTATGAAGGCTGCTTCTTCCGCTTCCTACGGCTACACCGAGGAGCCCATCGTTTCTTCCGATATCATCGGTATGAGATACGGTTCTCTGTTCGATGCTACCCAGACCATGGTTGCAAAGATCGACGACGACACCTATCAGGTACAGGTTGTTTCTTGGTACGACAACGAGAACTCCTACACCAGCCAGATGGTTCGCACCATCAAGCACTTCGCAGAGCTTGCTTAATCGCTGTTTGCGAGGATAAACAAAAATTTTTTAGCGTACCTACTATAAAGTGGGTACGCTTTTTTCTACCTGCGGTAGATATCTTACGCCTTGAAGGGACTCCGCTTTCGTGCTATAATAGAATCAGCAAGCAGACGGAGGATATTATGAGAGACTATAGTTTTGGTAATTTTCTGCATGAGTTAAGATCGCGTAGAGGCCTTACGCAGTATCAGCTCGGCGCGCTCGTCGGCGTTTCCGACAAGGCGGTTTCAAAATGGGAGAACGGATCATCCAAACCGCAGAGTCGAATTTTATATAATCTCTGCGAGGTTCTCGGAATCAGCGTTGACGAGCTTCTGACTTGCAAATATCATTCCTCTGAAAAGAAGGATACTAAAGGAGTATTTGCAATGAAAAAACAACTATGGAACAAAGCCTTTGATGCACTGTATGAACGATATGGCAGCCCTGCCCCTGTTGAAATTACGAATCGCTTACTTACCGAACAAGCGGAAATGCAAAACACCGATATGATCGTTTATTTTGATTTTTTGTCTGCGCTTTCAATGGATGCCAAAAAGCAAGGCGAGCATATTCGTGTTAGAGGCGGAACGGGCGCTTCTTTTGCGGCATATCTTTTGGGAGCAACCGAAATAAACCCTTTAAAGCCGCACTATATCTGTCCGAAATGTCTGACGGTCATGTTTGATAACAATGCAGATGACGGCTGGGATCTTCCAAAAAGGACTTGCCCGTGCGGAAAAGAGATGCGGTCGGACGGACACAATATTCCATTTGAAACCTATCGGCACGTCGCACATCGAAACACAAGCTTCGATATATCCGTATCACCGGAATATCTTCTTTCGGCAAAAAAACTCGTGCAAGATTATTTCAAGGATAGCGATCTTACAAGTGAAGACCGTCAGTTAAACAAGGTCATTACCTTTGGTGTGTCATCCGAAAGAACCGAGTGTTCCATTACCCTTTGCGTCGATGAAGAATTCACACACTATAAGGCGTTAGAAAGCGCAACCGCAACAAGCTTTGACAGAGTACAGTTTGCTTCAGCGGAAATCTTGAAATCGTTTCGAGAAGGCAATACCGACGGAATAACCGATTTTAAAACGGATTTTATGAAAAATATGTTGCACTGGATTTCTCCGAAGTCTTTCCGAGAGTTGATTCAGATTTCGGGTTTGGCACACGGCACGGGAGTTTGGCTTGACAACGGGAACAAGCTCTTTGAAAGCGGTCATTCGATCGCCAACGTAATTGCTTACCGTGATGACGTATTTAATTATATTCAAGAAAAGATGTTTTCCAAAGGATTGACCGATACAGGATTTGCTTACAAAGTGATGGAAGATACACGTCGAGGAATCTATGCTAAAAACGGAGTTCCCAATGATATTCGACTAAATCTCAAAGTCATTGGTTTAGAAGATAGCTTTGTTGAGTCAATCGGCAAAATCAGATATTTGTTCCCCAAAGCTCACGGCGTTACCTATGTGAAATTGGCAGCAACACTTATGTGGTATAAGACTCATTATCCCAAAGAATTTAACAAAATAATGTTATGATTTCCTGCCCCGCCTCGCGCGGGGCTTTGATTTGTTCCCTCAAAAGCAGTGCTTCGTATGCCTGAATTAAAGACTATAATAAAATTAGAACGATTTCGCTATGCGAAGAATCTGCACCAACCAAGGCTCCCTTGTGTAAAGGGATCTGTCGCGAAGCAACTGAGGGATTGTTTTAACGTAAATCTAACCTTTTACAATCCCTCCGTCACGCTTCACGCGCCACCATCCTCTGGGAGGAAGCCTATTTGCGCCCGAGAGAAAGAGGAGCTGCTTCCGCCTCCCCAAAGAAACGGCACAAAAGAGAGGAAGCCACTTCGTTCAATGCTTTAAGCGCAACCTCAATTATTTTCTTTCAAAACGTCAATATGATTTTCAACAAATTTCAATGCTTGCCGCATAAAGGTTTCGATATCGGTTTTTTCGGTATACATGACATTCAAATGCTCCATAAAGCTTTTTCCCTTCACCGTTCGAACATAAAACTGATCGTATGCACGATTTTCGTACAATGTAAAGGGTTTGACCGAAGGATCATTCAGTGTGGGATCAACAATCAATTCCTCCAAATACCACAGCGGATCAGGAAAGCCGGGGTTAAGAAAATCGTTCAGTCCGTTCATTTCCTTCCACTTTTCGTAAAAGATCATATGATTGATCTCGTGCACCGCGCCTGAAAAAACACGTTCTTCGTCGTTATAAGAAACATAAAACCAATGCTCCTCCACATTTCTGGGATAGAACGGAACGTATCCCACATAGCAAGTAATATGGGGATGACTTTCCTTCCACTCATACCGATAAAGTTCACACTGGGCACGAATAAAATCGGGCAGAAACGAATCGAATTTGTTTTGAAAATATTCAATTCTCATGCGGATATCATCAGCGGCAGTAGCAAGGCGGTCTTCCACAGCCTTATTGATAATAGCATTTCTTTCCTCCCCGAACTTGCCATCAAGAACACCGCAAAGCTCGGGATACATGGCATAAGTCTTTTCGGCAAAAGGCCGAGTGGTGTTGACCGCCATCTCCGGGCTGAGATATCTGCAAATAAGCCTTTGGTTGAAAACTGTCCGCAAGGGCTCCACATTGATCTTGGGCAAAAACATACTGTCGCCTCCTTTTTTATTTTCAACATCAGTATAGCATAGTGACACCCCCATGTCAACGTGAATTGTTGAAATTATAACGATCTATTGTCCCGAAACCTTCATTTTTTACCAAACTGTAAAAACTCGCCAAAACAGTTGACCTCCTCACCACTTTTATGATAAAATAAAAAGAATTCAACTGAAAGAAGGGATCCCATGCTCAAACGCTTTCTTGCCTATTACCGCCCGCACAAGGTGCTGTTCACCTTGGATATGCTGGCGGCGCTGACGGTAGCGCTGATCGGTATCGTCTACCCCATGGTCACGCGCTATATCATCGGCAATATCGAAGATCTGATCACCAACCAAAAATATCGCATCATTGTTATCCTTGGCGCCGTTTTAGTGGCAGTCTATTTGATTCGTATGCTGCTCAATTACTTCATTCAATACTACGGTCACATGATGGGAGTGCGCATTCAAGCACAGATGCGAAGCGATATGTTCAATCATCTGGAAAAGCTCCCCTACAGCTTCTATGACAACCACGAAACAGGAAAGATCATGTCCCGCATGACCAGCGACCTTTGGGAGATCAGCGAATTGGCGCATCACGGTCCCGAAAATGTAATCATTTCCTCGGCCTCTATCATCATCTCCTTCATTTACCTGACTACCATCGACCCTCTGCTGACACTGATCATCTTTATTTGTGTCCCCTTCCTGATGCTGACTGCCATGACGCTTCGCAAGCGCATGAAAAACGCGTTTATGAAGAGCCGAGAATCCACGGCACAGATCAACGCGGCGCTGGAAAGCAGCGTGTCGGGAATCCGTGTCACCAAGGCCTTCACCAATGCCGAAAAGGAAAGAGAAAAATTTGAGGAAGGCAATCAAGCCTTTGTGCAATCGCGCCGCGATGCCTACCGCGCCATGGGTCAGTTCCACTCCTCCACCGCTTTCATTACCGACATCTTCAATGTAATAGTGCTGATCGCGGGCGGACTGTTCATCTATGCAGGCAAGATCGACTTTGCCGACTACACCGCCTTTTTTGCGGCGGTTAACCTGTTTATCTCGCCCGTTATGACACTGATCAACTTTATGGAGCAGTATCAAAACGGCGTGACGGGTTTTGAGCGGTTTCTTGAGATCATGGACACCGAGCCCGAAAAGGATGACGAAGGTGCCACCGATATGGGCAAGGCCGAAGGACACATTGAGTTCCGTCACGTTACTTATGCCTATGACGGCGAAAAAGACGTTTTGGATGACGTATGTCTCAACATTGAAAAGGGCAAAACCTATGCCCTCGTCGGTCCCTCCGGTGGCGGCAAAACCACCATTTGTCATCTGATCCCCCATTTCTACGACGTGACGCAAGGCGAAATCTTGGTTGACGGACGAGACCTCCGCACCGTTACCCGTGAGTCGATCCGCCGCAACATCGGAATCGTTCAGCAGGACATCTATCTGTTCAACGCCAGCATCCGCGACAACATCCTTTACGGTCGTCTCGATGCCACCGAAGAGGAAGTCATCGAAGCCGCCAAACGCGCCAATATCCATGACTACATCATGACACTGGAAAACGGCTACGATACACAGATCGGTGAGCGCGGCGTACGTCTGTCGGGCGGTCAAAAGCAAAGACTCAGCATCGCTCGCGTCTTCCTCAAAAATCCGCCAATTCTCATCCTTGACGAAGCCACCAGCGCTCTCGACAACACCACCGAGATCCTGATCCAACAAGCTCTCGACGAGCTTTGCCGCGGTCGCACCACCCTAGTAGTTGCCCACCGCCTGTCCACCATCAAAAATGCCGACGAGATCGCCGTCATTGCAGACGGAAAAATCGCCGAGCAAGGTACCCACGACGAACTGATCGCCCAAAACGGTCTGTACGCCGATCTCTACAGCCTCCAGTTCCGAGCGAATCAAGGTCTGTAGTCCGCCTGCGGGCGGGGGAGGTCGCTTTTTTGAAAAAAAGCTCCGCAAAAAACTTTTCTAATGTGCCCTTTTGGAAGTTTGTGCGAACATAGCAAAACCCCAATGGGGGCAGTATGTTTGCTCAAATTTCGCAAGGGCACATTAGAAAAGTTTTTGCGGAGCTTTTTTCAAAAAGCGACCTCCCGCGCCCGCAGGCGCCGTCCCCTCACAACTCACACAGAATCGTACGAAGCGTGACGGAGATATTTTCGACGCTGTCGATGATGAGGTCGGCGTGCTTTTCGTATAGGGGGGCGCGTTCGCGGTACATATCGAGGAGGGTGTAGCCTTCGGGCATGACAACGCCGCGGTGGATGTAGTCGCCCAGACGGGAGGCCATTTGTTCGTAGGTTATACGGATATATATGATCTTTCCGAGTGTGGCGAGGTGGGTCATGGCTTTTTCGCTGTATACGGCGCTGCCGCCGGTGGAGATGACAGCGTTTTTTTCGGTGATCGAACAGTTGACTTCTTCTTCGATCTCCAAAAAACGGTCTCGACCATCTTCGGCGATGATATCGTGGAGCAGGCGTCCCTCTCGCCCTTGAATCAGCAGGTCGGAATCGATAAAATGCATTCCCAATTGCTTGGCCAGCAGTACCCCTACCGTACTTTTGCCGCATGACGGCATTCCAATGAGTGTGATCGACATTGTTTTTTCCTCCGTTTCTCTGTTTATTATACACGGAAGCGCAGAAAAAGTCAACAGAAAGGCATTTATCTTTGATTTTGCACCTATCTTCTCTGCTTTTGCGCAAAATTTAAAAATGGGGGTTGTTTTTTCGGCAAGGTCTGTTATAATAAAGTCACAAGTTAAAACATACAGAGAGGTGCATTATGAGCAAACAGATTTCGGTTGTTTTGGTGGGTGCGGGGAACCGCGCAAATGTATATGCGAGATTGGCACTCCACGAGCCTGAAAAAATGAAGGTCGTTGGTGTGGTCGATCCCGATCCCATCCGTGTCAAGGCCGCCAAGGAGAAATACGGAATTCCCGAAGAAAACTGCTTCTCGTCAGTCGAAGAGTTTGTGGCACGCGACAAATTCGCAGACGCGGTCATCAACGGAACCATGGACGATATCCATGTAGTTACCTCCATCCCCGTACTCAAAAAGGGTTACGATATGCTGTTGGAAAAGCCCTTCGCCGTTAACGAGGACGAGCTTCGCGAGCTTGTGAAGGTAGCCAACGAGGAAAAGAGAAAGGTACTTATCTGCCACGTTTTGCGCTACACGCCCTTCTACTCGGCGATCAAGAAGCACGTTATGAATGGCGAGATCGGAGACATCATCAGCATCGAGATGTGCGAGCACGTCAGCTATCACCACATGGCGGTATCCTATGTTCGTGGCAAATGGCGTTCGGAAAAGGTTTGCCATGCCCCCATGCTTTTGGCCAAGTCCTGCCATGACGTTGACCTGATGATGTGGATGATGAACCACACCAAGCCTCAGGCTGTCGTCAGCTTTGGCTCCGACTTCCAATTTGTCCCCGAGAAAAAGCCCGAGGGCGCAGGAAGCCGTTGCATGGTAGACTGCCCCTATGTAGAGGAATGCCGTTTCTCTGCCGATGCCAATTACATTCAGCACCCCCGTCGCTGGCAGCAGTACACATGGACTTGTCTGGAAGGCGAGGGTGACACCACCATCGAGCGCAAGATCGAGTCCATGAAGACCGACAACCCCTACGGCAAGTGCGTTTGGGACTGTGAGCGTGACGGCAATGTCGACCACCAAGCGGTCATCATCAACTTTGCCAACGGTGCCACAGGTACCTTCAGCATGGTAGGCGGCACCGCCATCCCCGAGAGAAACATCCATATCGTGGGAACGCTCGGTGAGATCAAGGGTACCTTCGAGACCTCGAAATACACCGTCAAAATGGCCGACGCGACCAACGACAAAGCCCACACCGTCACCGAATACGACCTGAATGTTACAGGTGACATGACCGGTGCACACGGCGGTCACGGCGGCGGCGATCTCCGCTTGGCACGCGACTTTGTAAACTATATTAACGGCGAAGAGGCTTCGATCTCTTGCACGGAGATCAACGATTCCACCGTCAGCCACCTCGTCGTCTTTAAAGCCGAAAAATCCCGTAAAAACGGTACGATCGAAAAGATTGATCTGTAAGAGCGCCTGCGGGCGCGGGAGGTCGCTTTTTGAAAAAAGCTCCGCAAAAACTTTTCTATTGCGCCCTTGCTGAAGTAAGAGCGAACATACTATACCCCATGTGGTCTTGCTATGTTCGCACCAACTTCCAAAGG
>JAZSPB010000069.1:0-17942 GCA_045537235.1 Eubacteriales bacterium | reverse complement strand
GTCTCGCTATGTTCGCTCAAACTACAAAAAGGGCGCGGATCAAAAGTTTTTTGCGGAGCTTTTTTTCAAAAAAGCGACCTCCCCCGCCCGCAGGCGCGCGGTCAAAAATGCTTGCAAAAGGCTCTTGACATCAGGTAAATTATAGATTATAATAGAAGGTGGAAATATTTTGACAAAATTTTCAAACAAGAAGAGGATATTGCTATGAAAATGAAACTTTCTTTCCGTTGGTACGGCGAGAGCGATCCCGTGTCTCTTGAGTACATTTCGCAGATCCCCGGTATGCGTTCCATCGTTTCGGCGGTGTATGACGTAAAGCCCGGCGGTGTTTGGGGCGAGGAGAGCCTTGCCAAGATGAAAAAGCAGTGCGAGGATCACGGTCTTGTATTTGACGTGGTAGAATCCATTCCCGTTCATGAGGACATCAAGCTTGGTCGCAACAACGTGGATGAGCTGCTTGAGGTTTACTGCGAGAACATCAGAAGATGCGCCAAGTACGGTGTAAAGTGCGTGACCTACAACTTCATGCCCGTCTTTGACTGGACCCGTACACAGCTTGACAAGAAAGCGCCCGACGGGTCTACCAGCCTTGTTATGTATTGGGATCAGATGAGAGGTCTTGACCCTCTCAAGGATGATATCCACTTGCCCGGTTGGGACTCCAGCTACACCCAGGAGGAGGTTCGCGAGCTGATCACCGCTTACGGTGAGCTTGGCGAGGACGGTCTTTGGGCAAACTTGGAAAAGTTCCTCAAGAAGGTCATCCCCGTAGCTGAGGAGTGCGGTGTAAGAATGGCCATCCATCCCGACGATCCGCCCTACCCCATCTTCGGTCTTCCCCGCATCATCACCTGCGAGGAGAATCTCGACCGATTCCTCAAGATCGTTGACAGCCCCGCCAACAGCCTTTGCCTGTGTACGGGTAGCCTTGGATGTGCCGCTTCCAATGATGTGGTTGCTATGGTTCGCAAGTATGCGGCTATGGACAGAATCGCGTTCATGCACATTCGTAATGTCAAGATCATGGAGGACGGTTCCTTTGAGGAGCGCGCACACCTTTCGTCCTGCGGCTCGCTTGACATCCGCGAGATCGTCAAGGCACTGGCCGAGAACAACTTCGACGGTTATGTCCGTCCCGACCACGGTCGTATGATCTGGGGCGAGACCGGCAAGCCCGGATACGGTCTGTTTGACCGCGCACTGGGAGCCGCTTACATCAACGGTCTGTTTGAGGCTTTCGAGAAGTAATTTCATAAAAGACAAATGCACCCGCGACAATCGGTCATGGGTGCATTTTTTATTTTCAATCACGCGCCATATTAAACAGCATTTCTCCGCTGAACCGATCACGGGATACAATATCGGGATCATATGTTTCTCGCGTCACCGTGCCGTGTTTATCGTGCTTTTTCACGATTTTATAAGCCTCCTCCAGCAAGGTGTCGAGAATGCCGTCCCTCTTTGCGCGTTCGATATCGTATTGACAACGGAACACAAAAACGTGCTTTTGATTCTCATAAACGCGAAAGCTCTCCGTGGTGGTAAACATACACTCCACATCCCAGTACGCAAAACGACGGCGAATCAGTCGGTTGATCTCCTCTTTTGCCTCGTACATAAAGGTACTGTATATCTCCCAATCATAGGAGTATATATAAAGGCAAGAATCGGGGCCTTCCTTCGCAAAACTTTGATTCCGTTTTGCATACTCGGCCAATATCTGTTCTCTGCTCGGCAAAAAGACACCTTCTTCGGAAAGGATCCTCTTAAGGCATTCCACTGCACGATCACAAAGCTCATCCCCCGTACGGGTATGAAACGGTGTTTCTACTTGGAAAGAATCAGGATTGCTTTTTGATATCCATAAATGAATTGATAGTTGATCCAACGCAAAATACGCATGGCTACCCACCACATTCAATCTCAACTCGTCTCCTAATAATTTATGATACCGTTCCGCCAACGGTGTGTTGCAAGGGCAATCTTTTTCGTCCAACCAAAGGCTGCCGTAGCGATCTACGCGACTGAGTTCGGGAATATATTTTTGTTCTTTCATAGCTATATCCCCCTAATCACGCGCCATATTAAACAGCATTTCTCCGCTGAACCGATCACGGGATACAATATCGGGATCATATGTTTCTCGCGTCACCGTGCCGTGTTTATCGTGCTTTTTCACGATTTTATAAGCCTCCTCCAGCAAGGTATCAAGAATGCCATCCCTCTTTGCATGTTCGATATCGTATTGACAACGGAACATAAAAATGTGCTTTTGATTCTCGCAAACGCGAAAACTCTCCGTCGTGGTAAACATACACTCCACATCCCAGTACGCAAAACGGCGGCGGATCAGTTGGTTGATCTCGTCCTTCGCACTGTGCATGAAATAATTGTATATTTCCCGTTCATAAGAATATACGCAAAGGCACGCATCGGGGATCCTTTGCTCAATATATGACTTCGGCAATTGGGGTTGTGCCAAAAGTTGCTCCCTGCTCGGCAAAAAAATGTCGTTCTCGGCAAGAAGTTGCTTGAGACATCTTACTGCGCAGTCGCAAAATTTGTCCCCCGAAACCGCTTCCTCCGGCACCTCTGTTTTTCGGAAAACAGGGTCTTTCTTTGTGATCCACAGATGAATGACCAACTGGCTGATGGGGATACACGCATGACTGGCAACCACATCAATACCCAATTCTTGCTTTAACAATTCATGATACCGTTCCGCCAGCGGAGAGTTGTGCGGCACATCCATTTCATCCAACCAAAGAATTCCGACAGGATCTACCATGCGGCTTAACTCGGGAATCCATCCCGTGGTCTTTGCAAAATTTCTTCCCGTCAACTTATAACCAATCGCCAATGCTCTCCCCCCTCGACAGAAATTGTTTCCCTTTGATAATTTCTTGCAGAATTATTATACCGCACATTGCCTCCAATGTCAATATATGTGCAAAAAAGCGGGCTGCGTTTTTCTCCATCCAAATAGTTTTTTTGAAAATTTGACTACCCCATTGAAAAAATCGCAAAAATGTGGTATGATATACTGTGTATGTGTATTTTTAGGTCGAATCCCCATGAAAGGAGGTGGCGGAATGGTCATCATCGAACAGGTCACCGAAAATTCTCGTGCCGCGCGCGCAGGACTCCGAGCGGGAGATGTGCTTGTCGCCATAAACGGCAACCCCATCAGCGACGTTCTGGACTATCGCTTTTATCTTGCCGACACCCTCATCACACTCGAGTTTACGCGAAACGGCGAGCGCCATGCCGTCACTCTCAAAAAGCAGGAATACGATGACATCGGTCTGGAATTTGAGACCCCGCTGATGGACAAAAAGCATTCCTGCCGCAACAAGTGTATTTTCTGCTTCATCGACCAACTGCCGAAGGGCTTGCGCGAGAGTTTGTATTTCAAAGACGATGACTCCCGACTGTCCTTTCTCCACGGCAACTACATCACGCTTACCAACCTCAATGATGCCGACGTTGATCGCATCATCAAAATGCACATTTCTCCGATCAATGTCTCGGTACATACCACCAATCCCGAGCTGCGCGTTCAAATGATGAAAAACAAACGGGCAGGCGAGGTGCTCCGATACCTTGACCGATTTGCCGAAGCCGGCATCCGTATCTGTGCTCAGATCGTGCTTTGCCGCGGCATTAACGACGGCGCGGAGCTTGACCGTTCCATGCAAGATTTGTGCCGTCTCGTCCCCGCCCTCTCCAGCGTTTCGGTGGTACCTGCGGGCTTGACCAAATTCCGCGACGGGCTGTATGGTCTGACCCCGTACTCCCCCGAGGAATGCCGCGCAGTCATCGAACAGGTAGAGACCTTCGGTGATGAATGCCTAAAGCAGTACGGCACGCGCCTGATCTTCCCTGCCGACGAGTTGTATATCAAGGGCGGTCTTCCCATCCCCTCTGATGAATTTTACGAGGACTACGCACAAATCGAAAACGGTGTGGGCATGATCCGTTCCCTCGCCGCAGAATTTGCCTTTGAATTGGAATACATCGAGGATCGCCTTGCCGAATGCCCCCCCACACTTCCGCGCAAAATATCCATAGCCACGGGTGTCGCAGCCTATGACCATCTTTGCGCACTGGCCAAGCTTGCGGAAAGTCGGGTCGAGGGTCTTGAAATCAATGTTTATAAGATCATCAATCACTTTTTTGGTGAGTCCATCACCGTAGCGGGACTGCTGACGGGGAAAGACCTATCGGAACAGCTAATGGGGCAATCGCTTGGCGATGCGCTTCTTCTCCCCGCAAACACCCTGCGTGCCGAGGGAGACCTGTTCCTCTGCGGCATGACTCCCGAAGAATTATCCGAGAAATTGGGTGTCAAGCTGACCTTCATCCCCAACGACGGCACCGCTCTGCTGGATGCCATCCTCGGAACACCTCTTGACAACTGACAACAGAAAGGACTGATAAACATGGCAAAACCCATTGTTGCAATTGTGGGTCGTCCCAATGTGGGAAAAAGTACCCTTTTCAATAAACTGATCGGCGAGCGCCGTTCCATCGTGGAGGACACCCCCGGTGTAACGCGCGACCGTATTTACGGTGAATGTGAATGGACAGGTCACCGCTTTGTCATCATCGACACGGGCGGTATCGAGCCCAAAACCGATGACATCATTCTGCGCCAGATGCGCGATCAAGCCAACCTCGCCATCGAAACGGCTGACGTTATCATTTTTATGTGCGATGTCCGCACGGGGCTGACCGCCGACGACCGTGAGATCGCCGTTATGCTGAAAAAAAGCGGAAAACCCATCGTGCCCTGCATCAACAAATGCGACTCGGTCGGCAATGTCCCCTTTGAATTTTACGAATTTTATGAGCTGGGCTTTGAAGAAGAACCCGTAGCCGTCTCCTCGGTACACGGAAGCGGAAGTGGCGATCTGCTGGATGCCGTAGTATCGCACTTTTCCAAAGACCAAGCGGTCGAGGAGGATGACGACAGCATCAAGGTAGCCGTCATCGGCAAACCCAACGCGGGCAAATCCTCGATCATCAACAAGATTCTCGGTGACGAGCGCCTGATCGTCTCCAACATCGCAGGCACCACCCGTGACGCGGTAGACACGCAATTTGAAAACGAAACGGGCAAATACACCTTCATCGACACCGCGGGCATCCGCCGCCAATCCAAGATCAACGACAAGATCGAAAAATACAGTGTTCTCCGCGCAAACATGGCGGTCGAGCGCGCCGATGTATGTCTTATCATGATCGACGCAGGCACGGGCATTACCGAGCAGGATGAAAAGATCGCAGGCATCGCCCATGAGGCGGGCAAGCCCTCGATCATTGTGGTCAACAAGTGGGACTCCATCGAAAAGGACAACAGCACGGTCAACCGCTTCAACGAGCGCATTCGCACTGCACTGGCCTATATGCCCTATGCCCCCATCGTCTACGTTTCCGCCAAGACAGGGCAACGCGTGGAGACCCTGTTTGAACGCATCAAATACGTTCACAACCAATCCACCATGCGCATCTCCACCGGTATGCTCAATGACGTCCTGAACGAGGCGACCATGCGCGTTCAGCCCCCCTCCGACAAGGGCAAGCGCCTTAAGATCTACTACATGACTCAGATCTCGGTCGCCCCTCCCACCTTCGTCATCTTCTGCAACAATGCCGAGCTGTTCCACTTCTCCTATCAAAGATATATCGAAAACTGTTTGCGTGACACCTTCGGCTTTGTGGGCACCCCCATCAAGCTGATCATCCGTATGAAAGGAGACGATAGCGTATGACAGGGGTCATCTTTGACTTCAACGGCACACTTTTCTCCGACACCGACAAACACTTTATCGCGTGGAAACGCTTTTTGGAGCGCCGCGGACGCGCCCTTCCCACCGAGGAAGAATTTCAAAAAAATTTCGTAGGAACTACCACCACCCGTATTCTTCGCAACTATGTGGATGCGAGCATCACCCCCGATCAGATCCTCGCCGCTGTGAAAGAAAAGGAGAACCTCTATTTTGAAGCATGCTTGGAGGATCCCGACTGTATGCGCTTGACTTCGGGTGCCGAGGATTTTTTCGATCTGCTGACCATGCGCGGTATCCCCTTTATGATCGCCACCGGATCGGACAAGCTAAATATGGATTTCTACTTTGAGCATCTCCCCATCAGCCGCTGGTTTTCCTATGACAATGTGATCTATGACGATTATTCGCGAAAGGGGAAACCCCACCCCGACATTTACCTTGACGCGGCCAAGCATCTCGGTGTCCCCATCGGTGAATGCGCAATTTTTGAGGATGCCCTTGCGGGATACCGTTCCGCAAAAGCCGCAGGAGCCGGTGCCATCGTCATGGTAGAAACACCGGAAAATACCATAGATTTCGAAGCCCTCCCCTCCGTAACCGAAATTATTCGGG
The DNA here is from genome assembly GCA_045537235.1 of Eubacteriales bacterium. Classification (GTDB taxonomy): domain Bacteria; phylum Bacillota; class Clostridia; order Oscillospirales; family CAG-272; genus RGIG8775. The sequence continues at coordinate 11,538 of JAZSPB010000069.1, read as the reverse complement.
ATTTCCGCGAGCCCGAGGCCTTGCTGGCACGTTTGGGGTTCATCCAATGAGAAAGCAGGTGATACCATGTTTATCGACAATATAAAAATTTATCTCAAAGCCGGAAACGGCGGCAACGGAGCCGTAGCCTTCCATCGGGAAAAATATGTCTCTCACGGCGGTCCCGACGGCGGTGACGGCGGTCACGGCGGCAACATCGTTTTCCGTGTGGACGAAGGTGCCAACACCCTTTTGGCCTTCCGTTACAAGCGCAAATTCGTGGCGCAGAACGGTGGCGACGGCAAAGGCTCCAAGTTTCACGGTGCCACCGCGCCCGACCTTGTCATTCTCGTCCCCCCGGGAACACTTATAAAAGAGCCCGAAACGGGGAAAGTTATTCATGATATGTCCGAAAACGACGGAGCCGATTTCCTCTGCTGTCGCGGCGGACGCGGCGGCTTCGGCAACCGACATTTTGCCACCCCCACCCGTCAGACCCCCATGTTCGCCAAAAACGGTACTCGCGGCGAAGAGGCTGAAGTGCTTTTGGAGCTGAAAATGATTGCAGATGTAGGTCTTGTAGGCTATCCCAGTGTGGGCAAGTCCTCTCTTCTCTCGCGCATCAGCTCGGCACGTCCCAAGATTGCAGATTACCATTTCACTACCCTCTCCCCCAACCTCGGTGTGGTATCCACAGGTGCCGAGAGTGGATTTGTAGCCGCCGACATCCCCGGGCTCATCGAAGGTGCCGCCGACGGCGCAGGTCTGGGACACGCGTTTTTGCGCCACGTGGATCGTTGCCGTCTGCTTCTTCATGTGGTGGATGTAGCCGGAGTGGAATACCGCGATCCCGTCGAGGACATCAAGACCATCAATGCCGAGTTGGAAAAGTACAGTCCCGAGCTCGCCACACGCCCTCAGATCATCGTTGCCAACAAATGCGATATGCTCCCCGGCTCCGAGGTGGATGTGGAAGCTTTTGAAAATTTCGTGGACGAAAATGGTTGGGAGCTGTTCTATGTCTCCGCCGTTACGGGCGAGGGCTTGGACGAGCTGGTTCACGCAGTGGGCGAGCGCTTAAAGCTGTTGCCGCCCGTTCTCGTTTATGAAAGCGAGGTCATTCGCGAAACCGAAGCAGTCTCTGTCTCCGCCGATGATATCTCCATCCGCTTTGAGGACGGCAAGTATATCGTGGAAGGCGACTTCATATACAACATTATGGGGCGAATCAACTTTGACAATTATGAGTCCCTCAATTACTTCCAGCACACGCTTCAGAAAAACGGCGTATTTGAAAAGCTGGAAGCGGCGGGATGTACCGACGGCGATACCGTTTCCATCTACGACTTTGAATTCGATTATGTAAAGTAAGCTTCCACGGAAAGGAGTGGCAATATGAAAGTTCTCATTCTGTCCTGCAATACCGGTCAAGGGCACAACTCCGCCGGTCGTTCCGTCATGGCCGAGTTTCAAAAACGAGGCATCGAATGCGAAATGAAAGACACACTGTCCTTTGACTCCGAATTGGCATCGAAGTTCATCTGCGGTGTCCACAACAAGGGTAGTGTCCGTGTTCCCAGAATCTACGGCTGGGGCGTTTCCATGGCAAAGATCCTCGACAAAATGGCAAGAAGACGCTCGGTCTGCTACCTTGCCAACAGCACCTATGCTTCCACACTCCATCGTTATATCGTTGAAAACGGCTTCGATACGCTGGTTCTTCCCCACGTCTTCCCCTCAGAGGCCATCACGCGTATCCGCCGCAAGTATAAAACCGACTTTACCGCCCACTTTATCGCCACCGACTATGGATACCCCCCCTTCCTCAGTGACACCAATTTGGATACCTATTTTATTCCGCATCACGCGTTGGAGATCAACTTCGCCTCTACCGGACTCCCCATGGAAAAGCTGTTTCCCGTGGGCATTCCCGTATCCGAGACCTTTACCGAAAAAAACGATCGGCTGACCGCACGTCGCGAGTTAGGTCTTCCCGAGGAAGAAAATCTCCTTCTTGTCATGACGGGCAGTATGGGCTACGGCGATACCGAACCGCTGGTAAAAAACCTGTTACATCGAATCCCGGAAAACACACACATAGTCGTCTTGGGCGGCAACAACGAAAAGATGAAAAAACGTCTGCGCACCCGTTACGGTCAGGATACTCGATTGTCCGTCATCGATTTCACCAAGCAAGTCAGTCTGTATATGGACGCGGCCGATGTTCTCTTTACCAAGCCCGGCGGTCTTTCCTCCACCGAGGCGGCCGTTAAGGGGATCCCCACCGTTCATACCAAGCCCATCCCCGGTTGGGAGGAGGAAAACATTGAGTTTTTCCGCAAGCACGGTCTCTCCCTCTCCGGTCCCAAACCCGAGGATCTGGTGACACACGCACTTTGGTTGCTGGCCAACCCGGGGGCGCGTGAGGAAATGGTCAAGAAGCAAGCCCTTACCATCAACAAATACGCAGCCCGTGATATCTGTACACACATCATCAACGCACAAAAAGACCTCTCCGAAAAATCAACCGTTCAACAAGTGTAAAGGAGTCTTTTATGTTCTTTTTCTACGATCCCCTATATCTGATCCTCGTTCTGCCCGCGGTCCTGTTTGCCATGATCGCCAGCGGCATGGTCAATTCCACCTTTGAAAAATATCAAAAACAGCGCTCGCTTCGCGGTATGACAGGTGCAGAAGCCGCCCGTCGCGTGTTGGATGCAAACGGTCTGTATTCTGTTGCTGTCCGCCAAGTCAGCGGCAAGCTTTCCGACCATTACGACCCTCGCGACAACACCATTTACCTCTCCGAAGCGGTACACAACAGCACCTCCACGGCGGCCATCGGTGTTGCGGCTCACGAGGCGGGACACGCCATCCAACACGCCGAGAACTATATTCCCATCAAGATCCGCTCTGCCATCATTCCGGCTACCAATATCGGCTCTCGTCTTGCGATCCCGCTGATCTTGATCGGTCTTTTGTTCGGCGCCTATCAGGGCAATTATCTGTTGGCCTATATCGGCGTGATCTGTTTCTCTCTGACCGCGCTCTTCCAGCTTGTGACCCTTCCCACCGAGTTCAACGCCAGCTCTCGCGCCATGAAGTCCTTGGAAAGCAACGGCATTTTGACGGGCGAGGAGCTGAAAGGAGCTCGCAAGGTGTTGACGGCGGCAGCCATGACCTATGTGGCGGCGCTGGCTGTCTCCTTGGCACAGTTGCTGCGCATTCTCATCATTGTAGCAAGCAACTCTCGCAGACGCGATTAACATGAATACCGTAGGTCTTTATATCCACATTCCTTTTTGCAAAAGCAAATGCCGATATTGTGACTTTTGCTCCTTTCCCAACCCCAAGACCGACACGGTGGACGCGTATATTACCGCTCTCACCTCGGAAATGGAGGAATGGAGTCGGCATCTTACCGAGCACTACGGCGCGCCACCTCTTATCGACACGGTGTTTTTCGGCGGCGGTACGCCTACCCTTCTTTCGATCTCTCAATTCGAAAAGCTGACCGAAACACTGTACCGCCAATTCCGCGTGTCTCCCTCTGCCGAGATCACCGCCGAATGCAATCCCGCGACAGCCGATCGAGTGTTCTTTCGCGATCTTCGACGGCTGGGGATCAACCGTTTGAGCATTGGCGTACAAAGTATGAATGACAGCGAATTGAAGCTGTTGGGGCGCCTCCACCGCGCCGAAGATGCCAAACGCACCTTTTTTGACGCCAAAAGCGGCGGCTTCGACAACTTAAGTGCCGATGTCATGTTCGGCATCCCCTCCGGCACCCCCGACAGCCTCGCGGACACCTTGCAGGCAGTCACTGCTCTCTCCCCCGATCACATTTCGGTCTACGGGCTTCAGATCGAGGAGGGCACCTATTTCGCAAGACACCAAGGCGAGCTGGAGCTCCCCGATGAGGACACCGAGCGGCAAATGTACATGGACACAGCCACGCTCCTTGCCGAGCACGGATTTCATCGATACGAGATCAGCAATTTTGCAAAGCCCCACTGCGAGTCCCGTCACAACCTCAAATATTGGCATCGGGAAGACTACCTCGGTCTCGGTCTTGCTGCTCATTCCTGCCTCGGAAACAAACGATTTTCCAACACAGAAAACCTGCCCGACTATCTGGCAGGCAGGCGAAACGGTACCCGGGAGACGATCGGAGAGCACGACATCCTATGTGAGTCGGTCATGCTGGGAATGCGTCTTTCCTCGGGCATCGACTTTTCCCTCCTCGCCCAAAAGCACGGTCCCCAAGCATGGCACTACCACCGCGCGCTCTCCAAATACATTCCCCTCGGTTTGATCCGACAAACCGAAGCCACACTGGCCTTCACCGAAAGCGGTATGTACGTCAGCAATGCCATCCTTTCGGATATCTTGGATTTCGATGCCTGATCCTTCGGTGAAAAAATCACGGATTTTCCTAAAAACACATTGACATTTGGCTTAAAATATTGTAAAATAAATTCAGAAAATAATCGTAAAGTTGAGGTAATAAAAATGGATGAAAATATGATGAGCGAAGAATACTATACATTGACCGACGAAGAAGGTAACGAACTCAAATTTGAGTTGATCGGCAAGGCCGAGCTCAAAGGTACGCAATATTATGCCTTTGTTCCCGCTGATGAGGAGCAGGAGGGCGAATTTTGCGAGTACACCATCTTGAAGGCGGTTATCGAGGATGGCGAGGAAATGCTTGTCTCCATCGATGACGATGACGAGTTCGACGACGCCGCAGACTACTTTGACGACCTTTTCTCCGAAGAGATCGACTACGACGGCGAAAACAAGTAAACACACGGAGCGATCCGTTTCCTGCTTAGTTTGTGATAGCTGAGTAATTGAACCTACACATGAATTAAAGGAGTCCGGATGTCCGACAATGGTTTGCAGACCTCCCTTCCCCCGATTCCGATCGACTTGTCTCGGCGGGGATAAGGACGCTGGGAGCAGTAAAGTTGTTGGCAGGACACCGCCTTGCACGGCAGGGTTTCATTCTCTCGGCTACACGGCTCGGCGGGGTTTTTGACGAACCGAATACGAACGACCTCTCGGTTTCGGGGGGTCGTTTTCTAAAATTCAACCAAATCTACATAAAAGGAGAATTGAATATGGGAATCATCAAAGCAATCGGCAGCGCCATCGGCGGCAGCTTGGCCGATCAATGGCAAGAGGTCATCGAGGCAGGCGAAATGTCCGAGACCACCGTTTTCAAAAGAGGGGAGACGGTGCGCAAAAACGATCGTCGCAATTCCAACCGTAAAGGCACCGCGGATGTCATTTCCAACGGCTCGGTCATTCATGTTTATCCCAACCAGTTCATGTTGCTGGTAGACGGCGGCAAGGTTGTGGATTTCACGGCCGAAGAAGGCTACTACAAGGTGGATAACACCGCCGCCCCTTCTCTTTTTGCGGGCGAGTTCGGTGACACCCTTCTTGACACCTTCAGCCGTATCAAGTTCGGCGGTGTGCCCTCCTATTCCCAAAAGGTGTTCTTTGTCAACACCCAAGAGATCCGTGGCATCAAGTTCGGAACACGTGCCCCTGTCAACTATTTTGACAATTTCTACAACTCCGAGCTGTTTCTCCGCGCCCACGGCACCTATTCCATTAAGATCACCGACCCTCTCAAATTCTATGCCGAAGTGGTATCCAAGAGTGCGGAAAAGGTAGATATCAGTGACATCAATGAACAGTATCTTTCGGAATTCCTCGACGCTCTTCAGTCGGCTATCAACCGTATGTCCGCCGACAATATCCGCATCTCTCACGTCACAAGCAAATCCCGCGAGCTTTCGCAATACATGGCCTCGGAGTTGGATGCCGAGTGGAAAGCGCTCCGCGGATTCGAGGTTCTTTCCGTGGGCATTGCCAGCATCTCCTATGATGACGAGTCCAAGGAACTGATCAATATGCGCAACAAGGGTGCCATGCTGGGTGACCCCACGGTGCGCGAGGGCTATGTACAAGGCTCCATCGCTCGCGGCATGGAAGCGGCGGGCAGCAATCCCAACGGAAGTGCGGCCGCCTTTATGGGCATGGGCATCGGCATGAACGCAGGCGGCAGCTTTATGGCCGCAGCTTCCGCAAGCAACCAGTCACAAATGAACCGCCCCTCCCAACCGACAAACGGCGGCTGGCAATGCGCCTGCGGTCAAACCAACAGCGGTAAATTCTGCCCGAATTGCGGCAAGCCCCGTCCGGAAGCACCTGCCCAAGGCGGAGATAGCTGGACTTGCCAATGCGGACACACCAACAGCGGCAAATTCTGTTCCGAGTGCGGAAGCCCCCGCCCCGCTTCTGACTGGTTCTGCACCGAGTGCGGCACCAAAAACAGCGGTAAATTCTGCTCCGGCTGCGGTAAAAAGCGCGATTGAGGAAGGATCCTATGAATACCACCGTCACCTATGCCTGCCCTAACTGCGGCGCAGGACTTGTGTTTGACGCAGAAAAACAAAAGTTTTCCTGTGAATTTTGTCTGTCCGCTTTTGAAGAAAACGAGCTGGATGCCGCCGGTGCCAAGGAGGAGGCTGAGCGCCACCGCCAAATGGATGAGGAATACTGCAACAGCATGAATGCCTACATATGCCAAAACTGCGGAGCCGAACTCGTAGCCGATGAAACAACAGCCGCCGACTTCTGTCCTTATTGCCACAATCCCGTGGTGTTATCGGGCAAGCTTTCGGGACAAATGCGACCGGATAAAGTCATTCCCTTCCAATATGATAAACCGGAAGCCGAACGAAAATTTCTTGAATTTTGCAAAAAGAAATGGTTCTTGCCCCGCGATTTCTTTTCCGCAGGGCAAGCCGAGAAGATCTCGGGCATCTACTTTCCCTTTTGGGTAACCGATGCCGACACCTCCGGGCGTATGCGAGCCACAGCGACCCGAGTACGCACATGGCGACACGGCGACATACAGTACACCGAGACCTCTAATTTCAGCATCCACCGCGGCGGTGAGATCCACTTTGAGGACATCGTAACCTCGGCCATCTCGGAGGCGGACAAGGAAATGCTGGAAGGCATCCTCCCCTATCCATCCGAGTCGATGATCGACTTTTCCATGCCCTATCTGTCGGGCTTTCATGCCAAAAAGAGAAACATCGAACGAGCCGAGTTGACCGACGAGGTGCGCGGCAAGATGAATCGATATGCACGCACGCTTCTTGAGTCTACCGTTCGCGGATACACCACGGTAAATGTTCTCGATACCGATGTCAACATCCGAAAAAGCCACTGGGAATACACCCTCATGCCCATTTGGATGCTTACTTATCAGAAAAAAGGCAAGACGTACACCTTCGCCATGAACGGTCACACGGGAAAGATCTACGGGAAACTGCCCATCAGTCTCGGCAAATTGGCCATCCTTTTCTCGTCTCTCTCCGTGGGTCTTACCGCACTGATCACCTTGTTAGGAGGGATTTTGTAATGAAAAACAAACGCTTTGCCGTAATTTTGTTACTTGCCGTCCTTGCAGTGCTCTTTGTGCTCCCCGCATCAGCATCCACCTATGCCGAGGAAACCCTTCTTCTCGACCGCGCAGACCTTCTCTCGGACGCAGAAGAGACGCAATTGCGCAGTCGTATCGTGGATTTTATCCAATCCACCGACTGTCATTTGACTGTTTTAACCGACACGGTGCGCTATGATGATGACAACCAACCATCGATCCTTCCTTCCCTTTCCGCAAATGACCTTGTTCTTCTCACGGTCTCTCGCGTCGGCGGACAGTATTACTACTATCTTTATACCTACGGTCGCGCCGACCGCAACCTGACCGACAGCGAGGTCGATGATATTTTGGACCACTCGGCGGTATACAACAACCTCAAAAGCGGTCAAATTTACGACGGCATATCAGCCTTTGCGGAGATAACCGAAAAACGTATCAACAGCGACTTTTTCATTGAGCCGAGTGACATTGTGATCGCCGCGCTTGTGGCAGTGGCGGTCGCCGGCATCAGCTGCGGAATTGTTGCAGCGCGCTATAAAATGAAGCTCAAGCCTACCAATTATCCGCTGGATCGCTTCGCCAAGATGGAGCTGACCGAAAAAAGCGATATCTTCACAGGTAGCTTTGTCACCAAGCGACGCATCAGCACCTCTTCGGGCGGCGGAAGTCATTCGGGACGCTCAGGCGGCGGTCGCTCGGGCGGCGGAAGAGGCGGAAGATAACTTTTCAAAAGAAAACAAAAAGCGGAATCCACAATATCATCATCAGTCAAACTCCTTCACGGCAGGATTGGGTTTTCGCCCCTGCAATGCAAAAAAGTGCTGGCGATGCAAAAAAATAAATGGATAAAATTGGATTTTCTGCTCCAAAAATGGATAAAAGTGCGATTTCAAACCCAAAGATGAAATCGCACTTTTCCGTTTTTTTACCAAAATGACACGTCTCACAAAGACGGAACTTACCTTGCGCAATCCCCCCCACTCTGTCCCTGCCTCACGTTTTGTCGAAACCAACGCAGAAGCCTTATCTTGGCTTTCAAATTGGACTCTTGCAATAAAACCGGAAGTGATCAGCCCTTCATTTAGCATCAAAAGTTCGCATTATATTCCATATTATCTCATTAAAACATCCATCCTTAAACGCAGATAAAACCGCAAAAGACATATTCTATGACTCATTCCATTGGACAAACGAAGTAACATTCTCATTGACCCCCATTCCTTATCGGAGAAAACGTCCATCATCCTATGAAACCGTTGCCCCCTGAAGGACATTCAAAAAAAATGCAATCCAAATCGCCGCAACCATCTCCCAATATCTGCTCCTTCTCCACAGGAGGAGCTCCACATCCGCGCGAAGCGCGCCATCAAAAAACTTTAAAACAAAAAGCCCCCAAAAAACGCCACTCTCGCGTCATTTGGGGTACTTTTTCGCTGTTTTGATTCATTTGGATTCTGTAATTTGACCGCCATCTTCACTCAAGCGTGTGTCCTCGACGATCGGTCAAGATTTAGCATTAGCAAGCCACACAGATCGCATTCGCTACTCCCAGCTTTTAATTATCCGAACGAAAACACGGTGGACTTAACCGTTTCTTTTTTCTCCGATCCAAGCCAGCACATTTTGAATCTGCTCGTCCCAATAATTCCATGCATGGTTTCCGTGGGATTCGGAATACGTAAGCGAAAAACCGAGACTCTGTAAATGATCACGCATCTGCACATTGCACGGATAAAGCGCATCCTCGGTGCCGCACCATTGAAACAGTTCAGGCATCGGCTTTCCGCTTGCTGCAAGCTCTCGCGATACGGAAAACAAATCATTTTTCGTGCCCTCGATCGTCTCGCCAAAGATATGTCGGTGCTCCGCTTTTTCGCCGTAGAGCCGAATATCCATCACGCCGGATAGCGACGCCGCCATGGAAAATCGTTCCGGTCGAGACATCCCAATCTTGAACGCGCCATATCCGCCCATGGAAAGACCTGCGATATAATTATTTTCTCTCAAGCTCGACATATTCGGAAAGAATTCACGGCAGATCTCGGGAAGCTCATCGGCAATATAAGAAAAATATTTTCCCGACGGGCTGTCTGTATACCAGCACCTCGCCGTGGACGGCATAACCACCGCCATTCCCCTATCACTGACATAACGCTCGATCGAAGTGCGTCTCTGCCAAATGGTGTGATCATCACTGAGACCGTGGAGAAGATAAAGGGTGGGGTAATTGCGTCCGCCTTTTCCGGCCATACCGATCTGACCTTGGGTTTCCTGCGGCAAGATCACATCCATCTGCACACACATCTTAAGCACGCGAGAAAAGAAATCAACGTGTAACAGTGCCATATTTTCCTCCTAAAGCGATACCCGCGATCAGAAAAGGTCTGTCGCGGGTATGTCTCTACATATTTATTATTAATATTCTGCGTTTCCTACCGTTCTGGGATAAGGAATGACATCGCGAATATTGGAAACACCCGTCAAGTACATGATGATACGCTCAAAGCCAAGACCGTAACCCGCATGCTTTGTACCACCATAGCGGCGAAGGTTGACGTACCACCAATAATCCTCCTCGCGAAGGCCGCACTCTTCCATACGGGCAAGCAGAACATCAAGACGCTCCTCACGCTGGCTGCCTCCGATGATCTCTCCCACACCGGGCACCAAAAGATCCATAGCCGCCACAGTCTTGCCGTCGTCATTCAAGCGCATATAGAAGGACTTGATCTCCTTGGGATAATCGATGACGAATACGGGTTTCTTGTAGATAACCTCGGTAAGGTATCTCTCGTGCTCGGTCTGAAGATCGCATCCCCACGAAACGGGATACTGGAACTCATGTCCGCTCTTCATCAAAAGATCCACCGCCTCGGTGTAAGTCACCTTCTCATAATCGCTGGCAGCCAGCATCTCAAGACGCTCCAGAAGCCCCTTATCCACAAAGCTGTTGAAGAAAGTCAACTCCTGCTTGCAGTTTTCAAGAACATGGTTGATGATATGCTTGATCATATCCCATGCCAGTTGCATATTGTCGTTCAGATCCGCAAATGCGATCTCGGGCTCGATCATCCAAAACTCGGCCGCGTGTCTTGCAGTGTTGGAATTCTCGGCACGGAAGGTGGGACCGAAGGTATAGATATTGCCGAATGCCATGGCATAGGTCTCGCCTTCAAGCTGACCCGAAACCGTCAGGTTGGTACTCTTACCAAAGAAATCCTTGGAAAAATCGACCTTGCCGTCCTCGGTCTTGGGAGGATTCTCCATATCCAGTGTCGTCACGCGGAACATCTCTCCCGCGCCCTCACAGTCGGAAGCGGTGATGAGCGGCGTGTGAACATAGACAAAGCCTCTCTTATGGAAGAAATCGTGAATAGCGAAGGCCACCTCACTGCGAACACGGAAGACCGCCGAGAAAAGATTGGTTCTGGGGCGAAGATAGGCGATATCGCGCAAAAACTCTACACTGTGTCCCTTTTTCTGCAAAGGATAATCCGGAGTAGAAGCTCCCTCAACTTCAATGCTCATGGCCTTGATTTCAAACGGCTGCTTATTTTCGGGTGTCAGCACCAGCTTGCCGTGAACAACGATCGCCGCGCCCACATTGAGCTTGCCCACCTCGACAAAATTTTCAACAAATTGCCGTTCAAAAACTACCTGAACGCCCTTGTGACAGCTACCGTCATTCAAGTCGATAAAGCCGCAGTCCTTGCCGGTTCTCACACTCCTGACCCAACCGCCGAGTGTTACCTCGCGGTCAGCATAGGCTTGCATATCCGCATGAAGCCCTCTGATCAAATCTCTCTTCATAATCTTACACCTCTAACTATAACGCACATAGCGCAAAAATACAAATGGATATTTTAGTATACCACTTTTTTCCGCATTTGTAAATGCCTTTTGCAATTTTTTCAAAAAATCAGTTGTTTTTTGTGTTTTTGGGGCGCCTGCGGGCGCGGGGGAGGTCGCTTTTTGAAAAAAGCTCCGCAAAAACTTTTCTATTGCGCCCTTATTGTAGTTTGAGCGAACATAGCGGTACCCCATGGGGTGCAGTGTGTTCGCTCAAATTTTACCAAGGGCACAAT
>JAZSPB010000095.1:0-19723 GCA_045537235.1 Eubacteriales bacterium | reverse complement strand
TTTTTTCAAAAAGCGACCTCCCCCGCCCGCAGGCGACCAACGAAAAAAGGAGCCGCCGAAGCGACTCCTTGGGAATTTATTGGGTTATGACTGTCCTTTTCGGCATAGACCTGCGCAGTCCGCAAATATTTAACCGATCTTACTCAACGCGAGTTCCGTAGAAGGCGTCTTCGCCAATGGATGTCACACTCTTGGGAATGATTGCCTCTTCAAGAGCTACGCAGTTGGCAAAAGCATTAGCACCAATGCTCTCCACGCCCGAGTCAATGACTACCTTCTTAATGTTGGGGACAGGACGAATCTGAAGGTTATCCAAGCTGCAAGCGGTGGCGCTGTAGTGGAACATATAAACACCCTTGACCTTGCCGTCCACATTGGTAAAGGGACTTTGAGCCTCCTTGGAAAAGCCCGTTTTGGTGATACTCGTCCATGCACCGTTGGCGTATATCCATGCAAGATGTCCGCCGGCAGCGGTGGCATCGGTCGTTGTGTACAGCGTCAGCTCGCCGTCCACCCAAATCTCATAGTTGTAGGTTGCGGGATCCACAACCACGTGGAAGTGGATCCATTTTCCCGCCACGTCGGAAACCAGCTCCACGCCGCCGTTGGTGTTGGGCATACCAAAGAAGATGGATGTGCCGGACAGAGACAAGATCCTCATCTCATCCCCTGCCCCCGCTTTTCGGTTGTTGAGCGAAAGAATACTGCTGTTGGAACCCGTACCATCCATGCGATAATCGAAGGAGATCTCAAAACGACCGCTGTCCATCCAGCCAAGATCGTCATTGAGATAGAGGTTGGCAGACGTTGTGCCGGCCTTGGAGAGGTACTTGTTGGTACCGTCGGAGACAATGGTGAAAGCGCTACTCGAAGAAACCGTAGCGGTGAAATTGTCGATCTGACCGTTTTCGTTGAGAACGTCGGAGGTCATCTCGCCATCGCTCATGCCGTCAAATTTTTCCATTGTTCCCTCGTCGGAAGGCATCCAAGGAGCCTTTGTTTCCACAAAATCGTCCATGGCGCCCCAACCGGAGATCAGCAATTCACCGTCGGCATCCAGCGACCAGACCATAGTATCTCCGCAGACTCCGCCTGCTACAGCCTCAATGTTGCGGAACATTCTTCCGAACTTATCGGCATAAGCCTTAGCGGTAGAAGCCAAATCGCCATAGATCACCGCATTTTCGGGAATGGTATTGACCGAAAGCGCGATTTCAGCGTCCGTCGAATGGAAGCGGATGGCAGTTAGCCCTGCGCGATAGAACGCATACGCGGAAACATTCGTTACACTTGCGGGAATCTCAACCGTTTCAAGGCTCTCACAAAGAGCAAATCCGCTGGAACCGATCGAAGTCAGCGTATCGGGAAGGGTCACACTCGTAAGATTCTTGTGATTCTGGAAGGCAAACGCACCCACAGTGGTCACTCCCTCCCCAATCACAACACTCTTGATCTGACCCGAGAACTTGTTGTACCAAGGTGCACGGAAGGATGTGCCGTAATCAGCCATCGCGCCCGTTCCCGAGATGACCAAGCGTCCGTCGGAGAACATCTCCCACGTTACAGCTTCGCCACAGTTTCCGCTGCCGTCGGAGATCACGATCTCTTCAACCGCTCTGTTGTAAGCGGTTGCATACTTCATAGCCTGAGAGCCGCTGATGCAGTGAATGACCGCACCCACAGGCAGGGTGTTGGCGGAAGAAGCAAGACTTGTGATTCTGGCAGCGAAGGTAATGTCGGTGAGAGCCGAGCAACCGTAGAAAGCATACGAGCCAACAAAGGTCACCGACGCGGGGATCTCGATCTCGGTCAGTGCCTTGCAAAGTGCAAATCCGCTGACACCGATGGTCGTTACCGTGTTCGGCAAAGAGACACTTGTCAACTTGCTCAAATTGCGGAAAGCATACGCGCCCACAGAGGTAACGCCCTCCTCGATCACCACCGAGGTGATACGGGCGGAATACTTGTTATACCAAGGTGCGGAAGCGGAGGAGCCGTAAGCAGGCATTGCGCCCGTTCCCGAGATGACCAAACGGCCGTCGGAGAACACCTCCCATTTCAGATCACCCAAGGTACCGGCGTCCTCGGAAACAACCACCTGAACAAAGTCTCTGCCGTAATCGGTCGCATACTTCATTGCCTTCGAGCCGCCGATACAGTGGATCGTGGCCCCGGCAGGCAACGTATTCTCGGAAGACACGAGAACGGTAGATCTCGATTCAAAGGTGATATCCTCAAGAGCCGAGCAACGGTAGAAGGCATACGAACCAACATGGATCACGGAATTGGGAATTGTGATCTCGGTCATGCGCTCGCAGAACGCAAAGCTGCTGGCGCCGAGAGTGGTTACGGTACTCGGCAGAGATACTTCGGTAACATTTCTCAGATTACTGAATGCGTAGGCACCGACAGAGGTCACACCCTCCTCGATAACCACCGACTTCACCTTGGCGGCAAGACTCTGCCAAGGTGCCTTTTCGGTTTGGTTGTAGTTCTTCATGGCGCCCGTTCCCGAAATGATCAACTGACCGTCGGAGAACAGCTTCCACGTCAGTCCATCGCTGCAAGTTCCCTCACCCTCGGTGAAAAGGATCTCCTTGAAGGTTCTTCCGTATCGGTTTGCATAAGCCATCGCCGTGGAACCGTCAATACCGTGAATGGTAGCGCCGCTGTAAATGGTGTTGGGCGAAGCGGTAATGGTTGCGCTCGCGGTCATGAAGTAAATATTGGACATTCTTGAGCATCGGTAGAAGGCATACGCGCCGACAGACTTCACATTTCCGGGAATTTCAACCGAAGTAAGTGCGGAACAGGTATGGAATGCACTGGCACCGATGGAGGTCAGCGTCGAAGGAAGGGTCACACTCTTCATCGCCGTGCAATCGCGGAACGCAAAGGCACCCACGGTGGTTACACCCTCTTTGATAACAACGCTCTTGATCTGCGCACGGTAGGAATACCAAGGTGTTGTGCCCAAGGTATAGTTGGACATAGCACCGTTGCCGGAAATAACAAGCACACCGCTGTCATTCAGTACCCACTTCAAGCTGCTGCCGCAGGTACCGCTTGCGATCATCGTCAAATCTTCAAAGGTTCTGTCGTATTTCTCGGCATAAGCCGCAGCCGTAGAATCGGGATATCCGCAGATGGTGGCATCGACAGGAAGCGTCGATGCGGCATCCTTGATCGTCGCCGTCTTGGAGAGGATCGTAATCTTCGTCAAGCTGTTACATCCGAGGAACGCGCACGCATCCATGGTGGTGAGCGTCGCGGGAAGCGATACTTCGGAAAGACTTGTACAACATTCAAAGGCATATTGACCGATGCTCAACAGTGTCGAGGAGAAGGTAACACTCGCAAGCTCCGAGCACATACTGAATGCACCCGTACCGATGACGGTCACGCCCGCCGAGAGGTCGATCTCGGTAAGACCCGTATCGCAGAAGGCATATGTGCCGATATTAGCCACACTCGCGGGAATGGTGATCGAGGTAAGATCGGAAATATAAGCAAAGGCAAAGGTACCGATCGAGGTTACACTTCCGTCAGCGGGGATCTCGCTGTTCTTGCAGCCGAGGATCAACACACCGCCGTCGGTGAGGATCAAGCAGTTTCCTGCGCTGTGATACACGGGGTTTCCTTGCTCTACCGTGACAGCAAGCAGATCGGCACAGCCCACAAAGGCATTGCTGTCAATGTGAGTCACATTGGCCGAGATATTCAACGAAGTCAGTCCGCATTTTCCGAATGCGCTCTTGCCAATGGAAGTAACGCTTGCGGGATAATCGATCTCGGTAAGATTCGTGCAGGAATCAAAGGCAAACGCACCGATGGAGGTTACACCGTCCTTGATCGTGACCTTGTTGATCAGATTGCGATAATTATACCAAGGCGTCTGGGTGCACGATGTATAGTCATCCATAGCCCCCTCGCCCGAGATGATCAGCTCCCCTCGCTGAATCAGCATCCACTCCGGACCGCCGTTCAAGGTACCGGATGCCAAAATATCCAAAAGCTCAAAGGTTCTTCCGTATTTTTCCGCATACAAGGCAGCCGTGGATTGGTAGCCGCCGTAAATGACCGCCGTGTTCGGGAAGGTATTGGCGCTGTCATGGATATCCATACTTCCGGACATCAGCTTGATACTCTGAAGTGCGGTGGCATAGAAGGCAGAATCACCGATGCGCTCGATGCTGGCGGGAAGGCTGACATTCTCAATGGTTGAGATATAAGAGAATGCATGAGAACCGATGCCCGTCACACCGTCCGAAACCGTCACCTTGGTGATCTCGTTGATCGGACGAACCTGAAGGTTGTCGATGGAGAAAGATACCGATGAGGTATGGAACATATATACGCTTCGGATATTGTTATCAATGTTGGTAAAGGGGGACTGTGCATAGGTCTTGAGTCCCGAAACCGACTGACCTGTCCATGTACCGTCAACGCGAGTCCAAATAAGGTGTCCGCCTGCCGCCGTCGAATCGGTCGTGGTATACAGTGTCTTTACACCGTTGACCCAGATCTCATAGTTGTAGGTCGTAGGATCCACGAAAATGCAGAAGGAGATCCATTCGGGATTGTCGGTATAGTCGATGCCGGTAATCAGATCAACACCTTGGCTTCCGGTACCGCCGAAGCGGATCACACCGGCATTGTCGGATCTGGTTACGGAAAGGATTCGCATCTCGTTGCTCACACCGAGAGCGCGATCGTTCAACGCTACAAGTCCCGAAGAATTGGGAGTACTCTCCATGCGGTAATCGAAGGAAATGACGAACCGATCGCGGTTCATGAAGCCGTCGATATCCAAAACGGAAAGAGTCGCGCTCGAGCTGGATGCTCTCTTGAGGTATTGACGGTTGCCGTCGGAAACCACAGAGTAGTTGGTCGTGTCACCCAGCGAAATAATGACCTTTTCCCACGCTTCATCGTTCAAGTTACTGTTGGCAATATCACCGATCGGCAGTCCGTCAAAGGTCTCCATACCGCCCACTGCGGGATTCCAAGGAGCTTTGCCTGCGAGATAGTCGGACATGGCACCGTTGCCGGAAATAACCAACTCACCTTCGGTGGTCATTTCCCAATCCAGTCCGTCCTCGCCCGTGCCCTGCGTTCCTTCAAGAAGGACGAAGTCCATGCTGTAAAGGTCGGCAAAATCTTTTGCCGTGGAGTTCTTAAAGCCGTGAACGGTAGCGGTTGCGGGGAGGGTGCTCGTCGTGTTGGAGATCTCGGTGGCAGCCGACAGGAAGTAGATGTCGGTCAAAGCCGTGCAACCCGTGAATGCGGTAGAAACGTGGGTCACAGTCTTGGGGATCTCCACGGTAGCCAACGAGGTACAGTCAGCAAAAGCGCCGTAGCCAATGTCGGTCACCGAGACACCGACCGAGACCTCGGTCAGTGCCGTGCAATCGGCAAAGGCATACTCACCGATGGAGGTCACACCTCTTTCGATGATCACCGAAACGATGGTGTCGCAATAGTCATACCAAGGTGCGGCACCGACAATATAGTCTGCCATGGCACCCTTTCCCGAGATCAGAAGTACACCGTCGGGGCTGACGCTCCACTCAAGACCGTCATCCGAGGTACCGCCGGGGAAAGCCTCAAAGGTTCTGGAGAATGTTTTTGCATAGGCAGCAGCCGTAGAGTCGGCAAATCCGTAGAGCACGGTCGTTGCCGCTATCGTGTTCTCGGAGTTGGAAATGCTTATAAATTTATTGGGGAAAGAAAGACTTTCCAAGCTATCGCAAGCATAGAATGCCTGGGAAGCGATCGCAACCAGCTTTGCGGGAAGCTCTACCGTCTTCAAATTGGTACAGAAGTAGAAAGCAGAAGCGGGAATACGGATCACGAGGTCGGGAATGTCTATGCTGAGAAGATTGGGACAGTAGTAGAACACATTGTCACCGAGCGTATGCAAGTTCTCGGGCATATCCACAGCGGTGAGTGAAGTACAGCAAGCAAATGCCCATGCACCCAGCGAATCTACTTTGGAAGGAAGCGAGATCGAAGTAAGACCCGTGCAGAAATGGAAGGCGTGATCGCCAATGCTCTTGAGTCCTTGAGGAAGGGTAACCGACGTCAGACCCGAGCAATAATGGAACGCATAAGCGCCGATATATTCCACATCGGAAGGAATATTACTGTTCTTACAACCGAGCACCAAGGTCTTGGTGGACTTCTCGATCAAGCAGTTATTCGAACTATAATATGTACTGTTGGCAGAGGAAACCGTGATCTTCTCAATGCGACCGCAGTACAAGAAGGGAGAGTCACCGATCTCGGAAACACCCGAGCCGATGGAAACAGTAGTAAGCGAATCACAGAAAGCAAAGGCAGAATTTCCGATTCTCGTCACCTTGGCGGGAATGCTGATACTCGTGAGCGACATACAGCGCAAGAACGCATACTCACCGATTCTCGTCACACTTTGGGGGATCGTGATGGACGAAACAGGCATTCCGCGGAACGCGTAGCTTCCGATGCTCGTCACACCCTCTTCGATCACCACGCTTGTGATCTGCGAGCGCAGCAGATACCAAGGAGCCGCTTGCAGTGCGGCATAGTCGGTCATATCGCCCGAGCCGGAAATGGTCAAAATGCCGTCGGGATCCAATTCCCACGTCAAATTCTCGCCGCAAGAACCGCCCGGGAAGGGCTCAAAGGAAAGACCTTTGGCATTGGCATAGGTCTCGGCATACGAGCCGATACCGCCGCAGATCGTAAGGTCGGTCGAGCCGACAAAGGCATCGTCGCTGATCTCGGTAACGCTCAAAGGAACCGTCACGGTCATGCCCGAGCAATACGAGAAGGCGTGCGCACCAATGCTCGTCACACCGTTGCCGATGACAGCGGAATCGATGTCGTCAAACACCTTGATCATAAAGTCGTCAATGCTGCAAGCACCCTTATTATAGTGGAACATATACACGCCGTTGACCGTGCCGTTCACATTGGTAAAGGGGGACTGGGCTTGGCTTGCGAAGGTCGATTTGGTAATGCTCGACCAAGAGCCGTCGCTCGACAGCTGCCAAACCAAGTGACCTGCCGTTGCGTCGGCATCGGTGGTCGTATAGATCTGCTTTACGCCGTCCACATACACTTCATAATTATAAGTAGTGGGGTCGACAACGACCGCAAAATGGATCCACTGAGGATTGGTGTAATCAATACCGTCCAAAAGGAGAATACCGTCATTGATGGTACCGAAGTAAATGCGACCGTAGTTTCCCGAGGCAGCACAGGAAAGAATGCGCATCTCGTCTTTTTCACCGGCTTCTCGGTTATTGAGTGCGAGAATGCTGGCACTGTTGGGGGCCCCATCCATTCGGTAGTCAAAGGAGATCACAAATTTTTCGGTATTGAGATCACCTGTCTCGTCCGCAAAATACAGCGTCGCAACCGATGCCGATTTTGCCACATACTTATCGGTACCGTTCGCGGCGATCTTAAAAAGCGAGCCATCGGAAACCGTAGCGGTAACACCGTCGATAGCGGCACTGTTGTTAAAGACATCGGAGGTCATCGAGACCCCTGTAGTCATTCCGTCAAAGGTTTCGGTCGCCCCCGGAACGGAGGAGAGCCAAGGCGCACTGCCGGCGGTATAGTCGGTCATGTCGCCCGTGCCGGAAATGGTAAGCGCCCTCGCGTCGGTGTCCAGCGACCATGAAAGGTTACTGCCACTCGCGCCGCAAGCACCCGTTGTATCGGCTGCCGAAACCGACAAAGCACCGATGGAAACAACGAGCACCGCCACAAGGATCAGCATCCATGTCGACAAGTATAGCTTTCGAGTTGTCATTTGCCTAATCTCCCTAAATAAGTGAATTTATACTGTTTCGCGCCATATCGTTGCCAAAAAGCAACGGTAGCGGCAAAAAACAAATATACGATTATATAATATCACAATTTCCATTCTATGTCAAGGGAAAATCTTCCGACACATTGCACAAAAAACACGCAGTTTTCTTGTTTTTTCCGCTGGTTTCGGCGGTTGTTTTCATTTTGCTTCCGCCGAACCGCTTCCGTCACCAAACCTAAAGTAACAACACTTTTAGCCATATAATATGAATCAAAACAAACTATAATTAGCAAGCATACAGCAAAAATAAACCAAACAAAAAAGGCACTCGCTTGCAACAGAAAGCTACTGTAAATGCCCCTCCGTCCGTGCCGAAACCGCAGCCATAGCAAAATGCCGAAATTCGACGGATCAATCTTGCAAACTCCCCCACCTCTTCCGCGCTTCAAAAAACGAAATTTCCTAATTGATTCAAAAAAACTTCTTGCGATCTCCTTTGCCAATGGAAGCCGAAACCAAAATGGAGAGCCCTTGCAATTTCAACCGACAAAAATCGCACTTTTTTGCATAATTTTAATTGTAAAATAATTAGTAATACAATTTATATTGCATCAATAATCATATCAACTTCAATCCGCCACCCCTTATTCCATTCCTCTCCTCTCGCGCAAGGTTAAAAAGACCAAACAAACTCAAAAAAACGCGATTTTCAAAGAAAACACCCTGTTTTCCCCAAATAACCGCCCCTAATCATCCGAAACTTTTCGAATTTGACTTTCTTTGACTTTGACTTTCTTTGACTTTTGTTTTATAATGGCGGCAGAAAGTCAAAGAAGGTCAAAGAAAGGAAGGATGTCATGCTTGCAGATACCATCGCAAAACTCATAGAACAAATGTTAGAGGAGTCGGGAGGCTCCTTGGAGCTTCGACGAAACGAAATGGCCACCCAATTGGGGTGCGTCCCCAGCCAGATCAGTTACGTTATCACCTCACGTTTCACACCCGAGCGCGGCTATATGATCGAGTCGCGGCGCGGCGGCGGCGGTTGCATTCGCATTGTCAAAAAGCAGATGCAGCGAAATGAATACCTGATGCACTTCTTCTACGCCATCGGCACCGAGATCAGCGAGCGCGACACCGTCGCCTACCTCCAAAACCTCATCGGCAACGGACTGATCACCGAACGGGATGCCAAAATGATGCAAGCCGCCACCTCAGATTCGGCGCTCTCGCAGATCCATCCCGCCGCCCGTGACACCATCCGCGCAGATATTTTCCGCCACATCATTCTTTCCCTTATGAATTAACCGCCCACAGGCGTCCACAAAAAAAGAACCCAAGGAGGAACCATTATGATTTGTGAAAAATGCAAGAAAAACCAAGCCACTATATTTTATGAAGAAAACATAAACGGCAAAAAGCGCTCCTATTCGCTCTGTCCCGAATGCGCGTCGGCACTGGAGAAGGAAGTGGGACTGTCTCACGATCTCTTTTCCCTCCCCTCCTTCGGGAACCCGCTGTTCGGCGGTCTGTTCGGTCATGCGACGCCCGCGGCAGGAAAAACTTGCCCCTCGTGCGGCGCCACGCTTTCGGACTTCCGCCGAAACGGAAAGATGGGATGCCCCGACTGCTATGCCGCCTTTTCCGGTGAATTGGGCGAGACCATCCGCTCCATCCACGGCAATGTCAAGCACACGGGACGCGCCCCCGCACGTTACCGCAAGGATCGCGAAAAGCAAGACCGCCTTGCCGAGCTGCGAGGAAAAATGAAAGCAGCCATTGAAGCAGAAGATTTTGAACAAGCCGCCACACTCCGCGACGAGATCCGCGCCTTGGAAGAAAACCGATAAGGAGGAACCATCATGTCTTGGTATCAAACAAACGGAAAAAACAGCGACACGGTCATCAGCACCCGAATTCGCTTTGCCCGCAACCTTCGCGGCTACCCTTTCGACGGTCGTCTCTCTGACGAAGGTGCGCGAGAGATCATTGAAAAGGTGGGAAATGAGTTGGAAGAGATCGGTTTTTCCCGCATCGATTTCCAAACACTCCCCCGACTTGACGCGCTTTCCTATGTAGAAAAACACTATGTCAGCCGCGAATTTGCCGACAAAAAGTCCCCCCGTGCGCTCATGATCAACGAGCCTTGCGGCTACGCGGTCATGCTTTGCGAGGAGGATCACCTGCGCTTGCAGTGCATTCTCCCCGGCGAAGCCCTCGAAGAAGCCTACGCGTCGCTTTGCAAGCTGGACGATCGGATCGATGAAAAATTTGACATCGCTTACGACGAAAACCTGGGATATCTTACTCACTGTCCCACCAATCTCGGAACGGGAATGCGCGCGTCGGTCATGATGTTTCTTCCCGCGCTTACCATGGCGGGTAAGATCGGAGGATTGGCCGAGCAATTGTCAAAGATCGGTCTGACCATACGCGGTCTCTACGGCGAAGGCACTGCGGCCGATGGCAGTCTCTATCAGATCTCCAACCAGATCACCTTGGGACTGACCGAAGAAAACACCCTTGCCAAGCTGTCCGACGTGATCCGGCAGATCACCGAAAGCGAGACCTCGCTTCGAGCACTGATCACCGAGGAAAAAAATCCCGACCTGATCGACCGCATCTGCCGCGCGGAGGGAACCCTCGGACACGCTTTCATGCTGTCCTCTGCGGAGTTCCTTCGCCTGTATTCGGACGTGCGTTTGGGAATTTCTCAAGGAATCATTAAAAACATCGACAAGGAAACGCTGGATCGCCTTTTCATCGAATCGATGCCCGCCACCCTCCAGCTCTCGGCCGCCGAAACGCCGAAGACACAAAAAGAACGGGATATTTTGCGTGCCAAACGCATAAAAGAAAGATTGAAAGGGTAATCATTTCGTAAGAACGAAAGAAAGGAAATGATCTATGCATCGTGCGCCTACGGGCGCGGAAAGGCGCTCTTTTGAAAGGAAAGAAAAAAGCGCCTCTGCCCAAAGGCATCACGAGGCATTCATTTAAAAGGGAAAATAATATGCCATCTATTCGATTTACTCAAAAAGCTCAAAATGTACTCAATCACGCCCTTAGCTTTGCTCGGGAGTTGGGACATACCTATATTGGATCGGAACATATTCTTTTAGGGTTGGTTGCCGAGCATGACAGTGTTGCGGCCAAGATTCTGCAAGCCCGCGGTGCCGACACGGAGAGTTTAAAAAATGCCGTCATTGAGATCGCCGGCGAGGGGACACCGAGTAATGTCAGCGCCGCCGATATGACACCGCGCACCAAGCATATCATCGAGGCATCGTCTTTGGAAGCCATCGGACTTCGTCAAAATTATATCGGCACCGAGCATCTTCTTTTGGCACTGTTGGCAGAACGCGACTGCGTCGGTGTCAAGCTGTTGGAGGAATGCGGCATCTCGATCTCGGAGCTTCGGAGTGACATCACCACCTATCTCGGCGGCAACCGCGGCGAGGGTTCTTCCCTTTCGGGAGACCGAAAGGACGTCGGTCAAAAATCCGCGCACACCAACACCCCTACGCTCTCCAATCACGGCCGTGATCTGACGGCACTGGCCAAGGAAGGCAAGATCGACCCCATCATCGGTCGCGACAGCGAGACCGAACGCGTTGTGCAGATCCTCTCCCGCCGCACCAAAAACAACCCCTGCCTCATCGGTGAACCCGGTGTGGGAAAGACGGCGGTGGTGGAAGGACTGGCACAGCGCATTGTAGACGGCAATGTCCCCGAGACCCTTCGCGACAAGAGCATCATCACCCTCGACATCCCCAGCATGATCGCAGGTGCCAAATACCGCGGCGAGTTTGAAGAACGCATGAAAAGCGTCATGGAGGAGGTCGCCAAGAATCCCCATATCATCCTCTTCATCGACGAGATCCACACCATCATCGGTGCAGGCGCGGCAGAGGGGGCGGTAGACGCGGCCAACATTATCAAGCCCGCCTTGGCACGCGGTGAGATGCAGGTCATCGGTGCCACCACCATTGCCGAATACCGCAAGCACATTGAGAAGGATGCCGCGCTGGAGCGTCGATTCCAGTCGGTGCTGGTGGGCGAGCCTTCACCGGAGGAAGCAGTGGGTATCCTCAAGGGTCTGCGCCACAAGTACGAGGCACCTCACAAGGTCAAGATCACCGACGAAGCCATCCATGCCGCCGTAGAGCTTTCCCGTCGCTACATTGCCGATCGCTATCTGCCCGACAAGGCCATCGATTTGATCGACGAGGCGGCTTCACGTCTGCGCATCTCCGCTCACACGTCTCCGCCCGACCTGCGCGAGCTGGAGGAAACCATCAAAAAACTGGCACAAGAAAAAGAAGAGGCCATCAGCGCCCAAGAATTTGAACGCGCTGCGCGGCTCCGTGACGAGGAAAAAGTCAAAAAGGAGCAGTACGAGACCGCCAAATCCGACTGGGAAAAGAGCCAGTCCGACACCTCTCTTGAGGTCAACGACAGCCACATTGCCGATGTGGTGACCCAATGGACGGGGATCCCCGTAAGCAAGCTGTTGGAAGGCGAGGGCGAGAAGCTTTTGCATTTGGAGGAGGATCTCAAGCGCCGTGTCATCGGTCAGGACAGCGCGGTGGAGGCCATTTCCCGTGCCATCCGTCGTGGCAGAATGGGACTCAAAGACCCACGCCGTCCCATCGGCTCCTTCATCTTCCTCGGTCCCACGGGTGTGGGAAAGACCGAGCTGACCAAGGCGCTGGCCTCGATTCTGTTCGGTGATGACAATGCCATGATCCGTCTGGATATGTCCGAGTACATGGAGAAGCACAGTGTTTCCAAGCTGATCGGTTCCCCTCCCGGCTATGTCGGCTTTGAGGAAGGCGGTCAGTTGACCGAAAAGATCCGCCGTCATCCTTACTCGGTGGTGCTGTTCGACGAGATCGAAAAGGCGCATCCCGATGTGTTCAATATCATGCTGCAAGTGCTTGAGGACGGCATTCTGACCGACTCGCAGGGACGGCGCGTAGACTTCAAGAACACGGTCATCATCATGACCTCCAACGTAGGTGCCGCCGCCATGTCGGGCAGCCGTTCGCTCGGCTTCTCGGACACCCCCGCCGCCGACAACGACAAAAAGGCCTCGGATGCCCGTGTCATGGGCGCCCTCAAGCAGACCTTCCGTCCCGAATTCATCAACCGAATTGATGACATCATCATCTTCAACAAGCTGACCGAGGAAAATATCGAAACGATCGCCTCCCTCATGCTGTCAGAGGTAGGTCGTCGCATCGCTGACCTCGGCGTGACCGTCCAATTTGACGAAAGCGTAGTCAAGCTGGTCAGCCGCGAGGGCTTTGACGAGCTCTACGGCGCAAGACCTCTTCGCCGCGCCATCGTTCGCATGGTCGAGGACTCCTTCTCCACCGAAATGCTGGAAGGTCGCATCCAAGCCGGTGCCTCTGTAACCGCCCTCGCCCAAGACGGAAAGATCATCTACCAATAATCCCGCCTGCGGGCGGGAACGGGGGAGGTCGCTTTTTGAAAAAAGCTCCGGCAAAAACTTTTGATCTGCCCCCCTGCTGAAGTTAGAGTGAACATACTGCCCCCATGGGAGTTCGCAATGTTCGCGCAAACATACAGTAGGGGGCAGATCAAAAGTTTTTGCGGAGCTTTTTTCAAAAAGCGACCTCCTCCGTTCCCCCGGACTATTGATTTTTCGGTGCTTTTTTGATATAATGGAGGTATCATATTTGGAGGAGGAGCTTATGAAGCTGATCTCTTGGAATGTAAACGGATTCCGCGCTTGTCTGGGCAAGGGCTTTGCGGATTTTTTCAGAACTTCGGACGCCGATATTTTTTGTGTTCAGGAAACCAAAATGCAGCCGGGGCAGGTCGAGTTTGATGCGCCCGGGTATCATCAATATTGGTACAGCGCCGAGAAAAAGGGCTACTCGGGGACGGCGGTCTTTTCCCGTCGCGAGCCGCTTTCGGTAAGATACGGCATCGGCATTCCCGAGCACGATACCGAGGGGCGCGCCATCACACTGGAATTTGAAGATTTCTATTTTCTTTGCGTATACACCCCAAATGCCCAGCGGGAGCTGGCGCGACTGGACTACCGTATGTCGTGGGAGGACGCCTTGCGCGGCTATATTCAAGCGCTGGACGCAAGCAAGCCCGTCATCTACTGCGGCGACCTCAATGTGGCGCACGAGGAGATCGACCTCAAAAATCCAAAGACCAACCACAAAAGCGCGGGCTTTTCCGACGAGGAACGCGCCAAATTCACCGAGCTCCTTGCGGCAGGCTTTACCGACACCTTCCGCGCCCTCTACCCCGACCGCGTGGAATATTCGTGGTGGAGCTACATGATGAAGGCGCGCGAGAAAAATGTGGGGTGGCGCATCGACTATTTTGTGGTGTCTGATCGCCTCTTCCCCCGTGTCCGCGACAGCTTTATTTTGGGAGATGTCATGGGAAGCGACCATTGCCCCGTCGGAATCGAGCTTGAGCTCGGAGAGAATCATGAGTAAAAAGTTAAAAGCCAAAAAGCCGCCGCTTTCGGCACTTGATAACGGCATTTATGCTTGTCTGACCATACTTCCCACGTTTTTGGCACTTGCGGGGCTTTGGGTGCTTTCCGATACCTTTCCCTCGGTCTTTGCCTTTCGTGACCCCTCCGTTATAGCGATCTCAAAGGAATATATGCTATTCGCCTATCTCCCCTTTATGCTTGTTCTTGCCTTAGCACCGCCCTTTATTTTCGGCTTTGCATGGAATCGGAAACAGCCCATCTTCGGCAACAAAAAATTCAAGCCCAAGTGGGGCGAGCCGATCATCAAGGTTCATCCCGTATTCTCGGAGAACTTCCGCCGCGAGCTCACCGAGGCAAAGCGTATCAAGACCAAACGGACGGTCATGATCTTCGTCACGGCTCTGCTGCTTGGTGTCATCATCTCGCTTTTCGGTCTTTTTCCGCGCTCCACACTGGATGAGCACAACATCATCACCGATTTCAACTGCTTCGATCAGGTGACGGGAACACGCCGCATTGAAGATGCGAATGCCGTGGATATTTGCATTTTCAGAAGCAGCGGTCACCGCTCTTCGGGACGTGCGTATTTGGCGATGAAATTTATTTTTGAGGACGGGGAGTTCTCCTTCACGCTTAACGATTTTCGCAATATGAATACCGAGCAAGCGCTTCGCTATATGCTGTCCCTCAAAAGTCTGTTTTCGAAGGAGGAGTACCGGATCAAACGCATCCACAATATGGAGCGTCTTCTGAATGACCACGACTATTCGCCCACGGAAATCGCACTCATTTACGAGCTTTTTGAATATGAAAACTGACCGTGTTCACATTGTTAATTAAAATATTTTCAGAAACTTCTCTCCTCCTTGGGAGCCGAAAGAGGTTTAAGACCGCCACCAACCAATCGAGAAAACCAAAATATGAAGAAATACGACAAGCACCTAAGGTGCCTTTGGAACAGCACCGTCGGTCTTGCCGCAATACCCTTTTATAATTCGATCCAATGGGAGAACTGCTATGAATTTCAAAGAAATTGCCGAAAATCGCCAATCGTGCCGCAAATACGATGCCTCCCGTCCCGTTGAAGAAGAAAAGCTCCGCGCCGTTCTCGAAACGGCTCGCCTTGCCCCTTCCGCCTGCAACGGCCAGCCCTATCACATCACCGTCTGTCACGGCGAAACGGCCAAATCGGTTGCCGCCGCCACCATGGGAATGGGCATGAACAAATTTGCCGCACAAGCCCCCGTTATGTTGGTCATCTCCGAGGAGCCTTATGTAGCCACCGCCGCTCTCGGTGCCCGCGTCAAGGGCAATGACTACCGCCCCATCGACATCGGCATCGTCGCCGCCTATCTGACCGCCGAAGCTACGGCACAAGGACTCGGCACCTGCATTCTCGGCTGGTTTGACGACCAAAAGATCCGCGCCCTCTGCGGACTCGACAAGCCCGTGCGACTGGTCATTACGCTGGGCTATCCCGCCGAGGACGATAGTCTGCGCCCCAAGAAGCGTAAGCCTTTGCAAGAGCTTATCGGTGAAAGAAAGGATAACTGACCATGTTTCGAGAACTGACCCGAAAAAACAAGCAACTCCCCCGCGAGGAATGTATCGCATTGCTCCAAAAGGAAACGCGCGGCGTTCTTTCGGTAATCGGAGACGAAGGCTATCCCTACGGCTCGCCCATGAACCATTTTTACGATGAACGTGACGGTGCCGTGTATTTTCATTGCGGCAAGTCGGGACATAGACTCGATGCCATCCGCCGCGACAGCAAGGCTTCCTTCTGCGTATATGACAAGGGCGTCTCCAATGACGGCGAATGGGCACTGAACGTAAAAAGCGTCATTCTTTTCGGTCGCATCGAGATCATCGACGACCGAAAGATCATCGTAGATATTGCGGAAAAGCTCAGCCGAAAATTCACCGACGACCAAGCATATATCCACGAAGAAATTCAACGGTATGCCAACGCAACCTTACTCCTAAAGCTGACCCCCGAGCACATCTGCGGCAAGGCGGTCAAGGAAAGCTAGAAGAAAACCGTTATACCGAATCCAAACCATCATGCCCAAAATGAAGCTCGACACCAATGCCGCCGAAATTCTCGCACGGCTTTGACTGCGAACCAAAGGATGTGAATCAAAATGACAGAACCCCTGCACGAATACCGTTCCGAAAACCTGATCACCCGAGGCGGCTCCTTCCATATATTTTTCTCCTCCGACTCCCGCGAAATGCCTCGGCACACCCACGATTTTATCGAGATCATATACATCCGCGACGGCAGTGCCACGGAGTCGGTAAACGACCGCAGCTTTGAAGTCGGTCGGGGTGATCTTCTGTTTATGAATTACGGCTGTGCGCACGCCTTTCTTCCCCATGACCGCGTCTCGTTTTATAACATCTGCTTTGCCCCCACCGCCGTAACCGACCCGACCGTCCTCTCGGGCGACGCCTTTTCCCTTCTACAGACCACAGCCTTTGAGGAGCTTCGTCGCGGAAATGACACGGGCACGGTGACCTTCCGTGGCGGTGACCGTGACGAAATGGAAGACCTGCTCAAGCTGATGCTCAAGGAGTATCAAAGCAACGCCCCCTTCAAACGCGCCGTTTTGGAAAGCTACATGAGCATTCTGCTGGTCAAAACGCTCCGCCGAACACAAACCGTCCCCGAGACGCGCTCCGACACGCAGGATTGGCGTGAGCTGTCCGACTACATAGACGCCAACCTCGGCACCGATCTGACCTTGTCCGCGCTGGCACAACGGTACTATTACAATCCGTCCTATTTCAGCCGCGTCTTCAAAAAGCAGTTCGGACTCTCGCTGACCGAATATATCAGCAAACAGCGCATCGCCTTGGCCATCCGCCTTTTGCGCGATACGACGCTGACGGTGCAGGAGATCGCAATGCGCGTCGGCTATCCCTCCACGACCTCTTTCTACCGCGCCTTCACCAAGGTCACCGGCTCTACTCCCGCCGCATACCGCAAATGACCGCAGGAGTGTCCAAAGGTAAAAAAACGGTACTCGAAAGTAAAAATCAACGATTTTCAATTCTCCGCACCTTTGCTATAATAAAATCGGAATCCAAAATTCCGAAAGGAGAATTAATGTATGAAACTCAATCTTCAAACCTACCGCGACAAGGTCTATGCCTGCTGGATCGGCAAAAACATCGGCGGCACCATGGGTACCCCCTACGAGGGAAAACGCGAGATCCTGGACATCCACGGATTCGCCTCCGAGCCGGGGACACCTCTGCCCAATGATGACCTTGATCTTCAGCTCGTCTGGCTCCGTGCCATGGAAACTGTAGGTCCGAATGTGCTTAATGCCGCCATTCTGACCGACTACTGGCAGCAAGCCATCGTTCCCTTTTGGAACGAATACGGTCTGGGAAAGGTCAACTCCCGTCGCGGGCTCCTGCCCCCCATGTCGGGCGACTATAACAATAGCTGGAAGCACTCCAACGGCGCGTGGATCCGCACCGAGATCTGGGCGTGTCTCTGCCCCGGCAATCCCATGGGTGCGGTCAAGTACGCGGTCGAGGATGCCATGGTAGACCACGGCACGGGCGAGGGAACGGTAGCTGCCGCTTTTGTAGCCGCTATGCAGAGTGCCGCGTTTGTAACATCTGACATTCGTGAGGCCATTGACGTAGGTCTTGCCGCCATCCCCGAGAGCAGCCGCATGGCGCAGAGTCTCCGTCTGCTGTTCGAATGCTACGAGCAAGGAGTTCCTCCCATGGAGGCCAGAGAAAAGATCCGCCTTGCCAATGCCGACATCGGTGACGGCTGGTTTGAGGCTCCCTCCAACGTGACCTATGCCATTCTCGGTCTTCTTTACGGCGAAGGTGACTTCAAAAAGTCTATGATCTTGGCCATCAACTGCGGCGACGACACCGACTGCACGGGTGCCACCGTTGGTGCGACCTTGGGTATTCTCGGCGGCGGCGCCGTCATTCCCGAGGATTGGAAGCAGTACATTGGAGACAATATCATCACCATATCGCTTGCCGGCGGTGTGATCACGGGAAAAGTCCCCAAGACCTGCACCGAGCTGACCGATCGCGTGGTTGCCCTCGCCCCCTCGGTGCTTGCGGCACAGCGCGTGGGAAGCGTCACTTTGCACAGCGGCGAGAACGAGATCCCCGCCGACTATTTGACACAAATCAAAGCCAACCATTGGCTCAAAGCGCCTTTGAATGAGCTGATTCCCAACTCAATGATCTTCAATGATCTGTTCATGAAGATCACGGTCGTATACGATGACGCTCCCGAGATCGCGCCCCTGCAGGAAAAGAAGCTCCATATCCTCTTCCAAAACAAATATGACATCCAATCCAACATTGGTATCACCACGCCCCACAACCTCAATCTTCGCTGGCTCGGTACCGGCGGACTCACCGTAAGCAGCCGCACCGCCTTGACCCTCCCCCACCGGACAAGTCACTCCCGCGACGCAAGCATCTGTCTTGACGTTACCGTGACCGCTGGCGAGACCGTGGCACCCATCAACCGCGTGGTTCTTGAGGTGGTCAACGAGGGGAAGGCGCAGATCACCTACGTTCCCATCACCTTCCTCGGATAATTTTAGTTCACAAAACAAAAAAAGGAGAAACTGCATGAAACTCATGATTAAAGCACTCATCAAATTCATTTTCGGGCTGGGATTGGTCATGGCTCTGCTGTTTCTCCCTGCCGGAACGCTTCGCTATCCCTTCGGTTGGCTCTTTATCGCCCTTCTCTTTGTCCCCATGCTGATTTTGGGGATCGTCCTTTCCATCAAAGCGCCGACACTTTTGGAAAAACGACTGAACTCCAAGGAAAAAGAAAGCACCCAAAAGGGTGTGATCGCCATTTCGGGCTTGTTCTTTGTCGGTGGCTTCATTGTGGCAGGGCTGGACTTCCGCTTCGGATGGTCGCGTGTCCCTTTTGGGTTGGTAATCGCAGCCTCGGTGATCTTATTGATCTCCTATGCTCTCTACGCAGAGGTCATGCGCGAAAATGCCTATCTTTCCCGAACCATTGAGATACAACAGGGTCAAAAGGTCATTGACACCGGTCTTTACGGCATCGTTCGACACCCCATGTACGCCGTAACCATCTGGCTCTTTCTCTCCATTCCTCTTGTTCTTGGCTCATGGTGGGCGCTCCTATGCTTCCTTCCCTACCCCATCCTCATCGTCGCCCGCATCACCAATGAGGAAAAGATCCTGCTCCAAGGTCTCCCCGACTACGAGTCCTACCGCCAAAAAGTAAAATTCCGCTTGCTCCCGTTTATTTGGTAGGCATTGAGCCGCCTGCGGGCGGGGGAGGTCGCTTTTTTGAAAAAAAGCTCCGCAAAAAACTTTTCTATTGCGCCCTTAGTAAAATTTGAGCGAACATACTGCACCCCATGGGGTACCGCTATGTTCGCTCAAACTAC
>JAZSPB010000110.1:0-5545 GCA_045537235.1 Eubacteriales bacterium | reverse complement strand
GGTTAAATTTTTACTCAAAACAATCCCTCAGTCGCTTTGCGACAGCTCCCTTTACACAAGGGAGCCTTTGATTTGTGCAGACTTTTCGCATAGCAAAATAACCGTAATTCTGTTGCAGTCTTTAGTTAATACAGACGAAGCTCTGCATATATGGACACAAACGCGAAAAATCAGTATATATTGTAGATCAAACTGTGCTCCACTTTAGATGTGTATTTTCTTCCTAAAATATAGTTGATCGTTTCTTCGGATATTTTATCTGTGGAATATTCAACGCTCAATATCTTTACAGTAACATCCTTTAATATGGAAATATTATCAAATCCCGCAATCTGCACATTTTTAGTATATCCCAGATGCTTCAAAGCTTGAAGTACATAGTAATCGGTAGCACAAACCATTCCGCCAAAATTCGAAAGTTCCTCAACATCCGTGACAATGCGATAGCTTTTTCCAAGTGCTTTCATCGCTTGAACAAATCCATCTAACCTCATTCGTTGCGCATTGCTGGAATGTAGCTGTTTTTTTAAAACGGGTGCAAAATACAGAATATCCCCCGATGGCACATTCTCGGCAAATTTTCGAGATAAATCATACATTGCTTTCGTGTCATCTATCCCCACAAACGGTAGATCAAACAGCTTGTTTCCAATTAAAACAAGTGGTTTTTTTAACGAGAATAAGTAATTTTTGTATTCTTCATTGTCGCTACCAACCGAAAACAAAACGATACCGTCTACGCCAATATAATCAAAATATTCCAGTGCCTTTTTCTCATTCTTTTCTTCTTTCCCCGAGAACTGAAAGATAATAGAGTATCCAAATTTTCTTGCTTCATTGACCAAGCTCATGGCAAGCTTAGAAAAGTATTCATTGTAAAGATCAAAAAGAACAACACCGATCAGCATCGAGCTTGCTTGATCACCTACTTGAATATTCGGTCGGTAATCGTATTCTTTGGCAATTTCGAGAATTCGCTCTCTGGTTTTGGGGTTGATACCACCCCTGTTATGGAGTGCACGGTCTACCGTCCCTTGAGATACACCGCAAATTCTTGCAAGCTGTGTAGTTGTTATTTTGGAAAAGCGTTTCATCTCAGATGCAGCTCCTTATGTATTTCAACATGATCCAAAATAAGACGACCGTCGATAACATTAAAATCAATGTTTTCTCCGTCAACTGTAACATTCGTAACTTTCTCGATGGCAGGTATCGTCATGGAATTCAATGTTAAAGCATTACCTAAGATGAAAATATCGCACCGTCCCTCATTAAGTTCTATACTGCCCCAGCTTTCACAAGCGCTGAACAGATATCTTCCACTATTTTGAATAGGATCAAAACCGATATGCTTTATCGTCATATCGAAGCTAAATCCGCTGTATATGGACATCAAAGCATAAGACGCCATGGAACGCGCATAATTGCTTCCGCATTCTATTTCATTCCACGGGTTGCGCTTTTCACCGTCATACCTATCGCGAACCGCTTTTACTATATTTTCCCCCTCGGTAATAAACCCTTCAGATATCATAAGCCCCGCAAGAGCATATTCAAAGCCTGTCATAGTTTCCTCACAGTAAGGAATCGGTATCGCGGGCAGTTTTGCGCCTTCGGGGTAAGAGCAGATTACCGTTCCCGATTCGTCGTTCAGCGAGAAATTGCGCCACATATTCACGACGCTACGCATGGAAGGCTTGTAGTTATTCTTGTAAAGGTTTTCAAGCGCGATCTTTTTCTTTTCATGGTCAAAAACGCCCTCTTTTCCAACGAGTACCGCATGCCAATCCGCGAGCATTTGGTCAATCATACAGCCGTCAGCAACCTGGTATTTGATCTCCTTTGCTTCTTCGTTCCAATAATTTTGTGCTCCATCATATCGCTCAAGCATGGATTTGTCCGAAAGATCAACGGATTGATTGAAATATTTCCCGTTGAAAAGATGCTCATTCATCCATGTTTTGCCACTTTCATAAAGCTTTGAGTAGAGGCTCGCACGCTTTTTATCCCCAAGTACGCTTGCCATTTCGGAAGCGCAATCAAGCGCGAGCAGATAAAAGCCCTGAAGCC
Organism: Eubacteriales bacterium; assembly: GCA_045537235.1. Lineage (GTDB taxonomy): Bacteria > Bacillota > Clostridia > Oscillospirales > CAG-272 > RGIG8775. The sequence goes on along the minus strand of JAZSPB010000110.1, from coordinate 3,475 downwards.
AAGAGCTCGGTCCGAAAAGCTCCATGTCCAATGTGTGATGCTGGCGTCCTTCGAGGACTCCGTCCATATCTGCGTCCCATTTATCGGGATTTTCCTCTGACCATGCGTACTCAAGCATTTTAAAAATGCTTTCCGAATAAGTTTTGAGCCATTCGTTATCTCCTGAGAATTTCCATTCCCGATAAAACTTAATAACCTCTCCCATTTGTCCATCTACGCAAGCACGTCCCGTAGACATCACTCTTTTCAAGGGAAGATTGATACGGAAGCTCGTAGCACCGCTATCGAGAAGTGCATAATGAAGCGTGTTTTCGCGAATAGAACGTTCAAGTCTTGGAAACAAATAAGGCATCGCATACGCGTAGTTCCAAACGTGTTGACACGTTCCATAGCAGGAGCCTATTGTTTCGGAGCAACCCTCCCACCCCCAAAATGAACCATCCTCAAGCCTAAGTGCCGTAGGTGTCTTGAGAACCGATAGGTTTGCGGAGATCGCATCCTTAACCGATAGTGGAAGTGTGCAGGATTGCAAGGTTTCCGCAAACAACACAGTTTTATCACGAAGCAGATCAAATTTTTCAAGCGCATATTTTGCTGTCTCAAAGGAATTTTGGAACTGCGTCGCATAGTAATTGCGCCAAGTAGTTCCTTCCTCGTTGCGAAGCTTCCAATAATTATAAGCAACGGGAACATTCCAAGCAATCACAAAACAAATCTTGGTTTTTGCGCCGGCGGGTATATCCACGTACGAAACAACGGTGCCATGATCGTTCTTTGATGGCTCCAAATAACTTCTTTCGGGCATACGGTCAAGATTCAAAAAGTTTTTCCAATAGGTTGTACAACCATCCTGCCATCCGCCTCTGTACCAATATTCTTGAACAGATGTGTCATTGTGATCCGTAAGAATACAAAGGTCGCAATATCCTTTTTCGCTATCATTCAAGCCGGCTCTTTTTAATACAATGCCGTTTAAATTACCCTCACACGCTTTTTCGTTAAAGGTGGATGCGGCGGGATTGCATACAGTGCAAGCAAGTGCAAAACGGATGGTTTCATTTGTTATATTTTCAATTTCCCATTCGAAAAAGGCTGCCGGAAGACTTGAGTTAAATTCATCGTGCGGTATAAGAGGATTGAACGCACAAAGGCGTACGATAGCAGGAAAATCATCATCAGAAAACGAGAGATTCGCGGTCGGAAAACTACCGTCGAAGCTCACGTTTTTGAAATGCGGAAAACCTGCAAGCGAGTTGCTATGCGGCCCATAACCAAATCCATAGTGCCCCGTGCTTGCGCAGGATGTTCCCATAAGATTTTCGATGGTATCACCGTGTAAGATTTTAGCAATATTCTTATTTGCATAGGATGCCTTAATGGCGAAATGAGAGTATCCGTTTCTCGTGCACTTGTTCGGACGGTTAAAAATTTCCCAATCCTTTAACTCTCCGTTTCCCGCAAGACCGATACAACCTGTACCAATGCCACCAAGAGGAAAAGAGATATTTTTTGTGTCTTTATAAATCATAACACCCTCCATAAAATTTTCACTGTCCATATTTTATAACAAAAAAATCACCGTGTCAACTTACACGGTGATTTTTTGGAACTTGAACTGTTACAAATTTTGTCCCATGTGAGCGGAATCAAAAAAATATCAAAATATTTCAAAAACCCCTTGACAAATTCAAAAAATGTGCTATAATAATGAAGTCACGCGGGAGTGGCGGAACTGGCAGACGCGCACGATTGAGGGGCGTGTGGTGAGAATCGTACGGGATCAATTCCCGTCTCCCGCACCAAACAGTAGAAATCCGAACCCAAAGCCAGTAGGCGAAGGGTTCGGATTTCTTTTTGTGTTCGGTGATATGTGATGCTGACTTGCTGTTGTTGGCATCACGCCCGCGCACCGCCTAAATAAATATCCTTGATAGTTGATGCCAAACAAACACATTTTTAAGAAAGGATATTTACAATGAAAAACGAAATTACTTATACCGAACATAACGGGCTTTACTACCCCGATCTTGCGCTCCCCGAACAAACGAATTATCCCCTTGGCAAGTACGCTAATCTGCGCCTTGACTTTATGAAAAAGCATCGTCGCGGAACGTACACCACCTTGCTCACAGAAGGACGATTAAACGAACACCTACACGCCATTGATATTCAAGCTCACGAATTGCTCGATGACATAATCCCTCGCTTCGCCCAAGAACGTGGCATAGACGAAGATCTGAAGGCTCACAACGCGCTTCAATGGACAGCAGAGATGAACAACATCAAAGCGAGCGCCGAAGAACTTGTTCTTAAGGAGGTTATCTACAAATGAGATCCATCCTTGAAGAATTATTCTACGGTAACATCTGCCCCAACACAGATTGTCGAAGTCACGATAAAGAAACGAAGCAGTTGATGGGATACATAGCCGATCATCACGATAACCTACTCGCCACGCTGAACGATCAGCAAAAGGAAATTCTCGAAAAGTTCGATGATTGCTATAACGAACTGACTGATATAAACGAGCGCGAGATATTCTTATATGCTTTCAAGTTAGGGGCAGGCATAATGCTTGAAGTATTATTTAACACAACTAATGAGAGGTGTTGATAATGCGCAAGTTGAAATTTATTGCGTCCGTGGGACAACGCATTACTAAAGTTCGCAGGGATAAAGGATTTAGCCAAGCACTGTTAGCTGAAAAAGCTAATATTTCAATCAGCCATCTGAGCAATATCGAGCGTGGGCGTAAAAGCTTAAGCGCAGAAGTCTTGTTTAAGATCGCCGAAGCGTTGCAAACATCCGTCGATAGCTTATTGTTCACCGATATTCCGCAAGTACATAAAGAAGTTGAACGTCAAATAGAAGTTAACCTCAATAACTGCACTGCAAAAGAGAAAGAATTTATTCTTAAACTCATCAAGGATATAGGTGCATTTATTGCCGAGATCAAGACAGAAATTTAATACCTCAAAGGAGATACGAGTCAAGCATTGATTCGTATCTCTATTTTTATAGTTAACATAGTCTATAGGCTATATTATAGTCTATGGATTCTTTTCATCTTGGCATATATCTGATACAATAATAGCAACTATAAATATATTCATCTGTTCGTGATAAAATAATTAGGTAGAAGGAGGATGATAGAATATGAGAAAAATAACAACCGAAACAATAAAATCATTCAATGACTATCTGATTAACGAGGAAAAGGCGACAGCAACCGTTAACAAATATCTGCACGATGTTTGCGAATTTCAAATGTGGCTTGGTGAGCAAGAGCTGTGCAAAACGGCGGTTCTCGGCTATAAATCATACCTTTGTGAGCGTTACGCCCCTGCGAGTGTAAACGCTGCACTGTCATCACTCAATAGCTTTTTCAACTTTGTGGAGTGGTATGATTTGCGAGTAAAAAATCTGAAAATTCAAAAGCAGATTTTCGCATCAACAGACAAGGAATTGACAAAGG
>JAZSPB010000152.1:0-22502 GCA_045537235.1 Eubacteriales bacterium | reverse complement strand
ACATTAATAGTATACCTTTTTTTACCTTGCTGTGTCAGGGTTTTTTGCGGCTGTGGAGGAGGGGGGCTTGGGGCGGTTGGTTTTTAAAAAAGATATGGAAATGATGCTGTGAGCTTGACTTTCATCGGGGGTGTTACCTTTTTTGCCATCGCAAAGAAGAAACCGCCCGACGAAGGATCAGCACACAGCATGATTCCTCATCCATCTCTCCCCCGATCCCCCTCAAACAAGAAGAAAAAAGGATGCCACATCACTGCCGCATCCTATCTAAATTACAACCGAGAGTGATCAAACCACTCCGGCTTCAGACGTTACTCACCGTCAACATCATCCTCGGTCTTAACGCATTCAAAATCATCCTTGGACGCGCCGCACAGCGGGCAAACCCAATCCTCAGCCAGATCCTCAAAATCGGTATTCGGGTCGATATCGTTCTCGGGATCACCGTTCTTAGGATTGTACTCATATCCGCAAAGTTCACAAATGTACAACATGTCATTCAATCCTCCTCTAAAATCAATTTGCATTTAACATTTAATATAATAATGCATAACGCTCTACTTGTCAAGAAGATTTTTCATGATAATTATAAATTTTTTTTGAACAACTGCATTTTCTTCGACGCAACCTGTCGAAAGCCTCACTCACCCGACAGTCTTTTCACCACGTCTACAATGATATCCGCGCATCCGTCGATGCCGAAAACCGCGCTGGAGAGGCAAAGTGTATATCGATCGGGAACACCCCACTTCTGACCTGTATAAAAGCTGTAGTAGCTGGCGCGACGCTTATCCTCTTTGGCCACCATATTCTCAGCCGCATCCACAGACACACCCTCCACCTCGGCAATATGACGGACGCGCGTCTCCACATCGGCATGAATGAACACCGTCACCTTGTTGGAAAAATCGCGGAGCGCATAGTCGCCGCAACGACCGATGATCACGCACTGCTCCTTCGATGCCAGCTCCTTGATGATATCATTCTGAACGATAAACAGCTTATCGTTGATGGGAATGTCGTAATGCCCCATCATGTTTCCCAAACCGGCAACGCCCGTGGCCAGTGTATAAAGCAAGCTTCCCGCCGCCTTTTCATCCGCGCGCTTGAGAGCATCGGGATGATAGCCGCTCTTCTCTGCCGCAAGCTCGATCAACTCTTTATCATAAAAGGAAATCCCCAATCGCTCTGCGACCTTTTCTCCGATCTTATGTCCTTCACATCCGTACTGACGGGCGATGGTGATAACGGGATTCTTATACATTGTCATTCCTCCTTCGGTTTGGCTCAAGTGTTTTTCTGATTCTATTTTACCATTTTTTTGAACATTTGTAAAGAATTATTTTTCAATTTCTTAAAGGATGCGCTGATTTTTTCTTCTTTATTCACCGTTCGGCTCATAAAATGGTAAAAAAAGAAAGGACATACACTCGTTTCATGAAAAATATCCGAAAATTCCTATTCAACGCGCTGATCCTCTGCGGTGTTTCGCTGATCATGCGAACGGTCAGCGTCAGCTTTAATGTCTACGTGGCGGGCACGGCGGGGGCGGAAGCAATGGGACTGTATTCCCTGCTCTCCGGTGTCTACGGCTTCGCGTTGACCTTCGCCTCCTCGGGCATCCACATCACCACGGTGCGCATGGTATCGGGTGCCTTGGGGAAAGGCGATCCCGGTCGCGCACGGGCGGCGCTGCGACGGTGCATTATGTACAGTCTTTTTTTTAGCGGTCTTGCCACGGCATGGCTGTTTTTGGGCTCGGGCTTTATTGGGCGCGTCCTGCTTTCGGATGAACGCACCGTGCTTTCTCTGCGCCTTTTGTCGCTCACACTGATCCCCATTTCACTGACCTCGGTGTTCAGCGGTTACTTTACTGCGGTGCGACGGGTTTGGAAAAACGCGGTCATTCAAATGACCGAACAGGCAGTGCGCATTTTCTCGGTCTACTTTCTGCTCTCGCTTCTGCTTCCGCGCGGGATCGAATTTGCTTGCGCGGCTTTGGCTCTGGGGGGCGCGGTGGCGGAATGCGGCTCCTTTCTTCTGTCCTTACTCGCTTTTTTGCATGACAAAAAGCGCAATCTTGTGGGGGGAAGACCCTACGTTCACACCGGCTCTGTAACCTCCGAGATGCTCTCCACCGCACTTCCCATCGCCTTCAGCGCCTACGCACGGTCGGGGCTCATCTCTATTGAGCATATGCTCATCCCCATCGGCTTGTGCAAAAGCGGAAGCTCCCGTCAAAAGGCACTTGCCGCCTACGGAACGCTCCAAAGTATGGTACTTCCCATCCTGCTGTTTCCCTCGGCACTGATCGGCTCGTTCTCGGGTCTGCTGGTACCGGAGCTGACCGAATGCTGTGCCCAAAAGAACACGCGCCAGATCCGCTACATCTGCGAGCGCGTGACGCAGCTTGCCCTGCTGTTCGCCGTTGGTGTCGCGGGAATCATGATCTGCTTTTCTTCGGAGCTGGGCGAGGTCATTTATCCCGGTGCCGACACCTCCCGATACATCAAGCTGCTGGCCCCTCTCATCCCCATTATGTACATTGACACGACAGTAGACTCCATGCTCAAAGGCTTGGGGGAACAATTTTATTGCATGGTGGTAAACATTCTCGACTCGCTTTTATCGGTCATCCTTGTGTGGCTGCTGTTGCCGCGCATGGGCATCGGAGGGTATATCCTCACCATCTACATCGCGGAGCTGGTCAACGCCGCCCTCAGCGTCACCCGATTGGTACAAAAAAGCGGCATGATCCCCCGATTGATAAAATGGGTGGGCAAGCCGCTGATCTGTATTGTGGGAGCCACAGGCATGGCTCATATGCTTTTTTGCACGGTCAGCCTCGCCGCACTTCCCGGCTGGCTGAGTCTCACGGTACACATTGTGGTAACGGTGATGATCTATGTGCTCCTGCTCATCGCCACCTGCGGCTTTGACCGCGATGACCTTCTGTGGGCATGGCGCGTTCTTCACCGCCAAAAAAAATCTACTTCCGAACCGTAAGCTCGCCGTTGTCCATGACAAAGATGCGGTCGGCGCGCTCGGCAATGGCCATGTCGTGCGTGACCATGATGAGAGTCTGACCCAACATATCCTTGGTCTTGAGCAAAAGGTTGAGCACCTCGTCGGCATTGGCGCGGTCGAGGTTTCCCGTAGGCTCGTCGGCAAACAGGATCATGGGCATATTGACCATGGCGCGCGCAATGGCCACTCTCTGCTGCTGACCGCCCGAAAGCTCGCTGGGAAGATGGTTGAGACGGTCACTGATATTCAGCGCATCCAGCACCTTCTTCAAGCGCTCTTGGTACTGATACTCGGTCTTGTCACCCATGAGGGCAGGCACCAAGATATTTTCCATCGCGGTAAACTGGGGAATCAGGTGGTGATTTTGGAAAACAACGCCCATATACTCACCGCGGAATCGCGCCAACTCATCGGGTGTCATGGCCGTGATCTCCTGTCCGCGGACATAGACCTTGCCGCCGTTGGCTCTGTCAAGTCCGGCGCAAATGTGCATCAAGGTACTTTTTCCCGAACCCGAGGTGCCGATGATCGCCACAAATTCACCCTCGTAAACGCGGAAGGTCACGCGATTGACGGCGGTCACCACGGTATCGTATTGCCAATACTGCTTGAGCAGGCAATCGGTCTCCAAGATCACGCGGCGCTCACCCTTATATAAATTATTTACCATTCAAGATCACCTTTCCTTTCCACCCTTTTTGGATTGATCCTCGGCCTCGCGAGCCAGCTTTTTGCGTTCCTTTCTGCGATCGAAATAGTAAGGCAGAAGGGACGAAAGGAAGCCGCAGACCACCGCGATCAGCGCACTGAATGCAAGTGCACCCACCGACAGATAATATTCATACCGAATGCCGTCGCCAAAGCCCAGTGACGGCAGGAAGCTGTTACACATCAAATACAAAAGGAAGTTGGCCGCATATCCCATCACAAGACACAGAATAAAGGACAAGACCGCCATGACCACGCCCGCGATCACATGGATCCTGCGGATCTCAAACTCCACAGCACCCGCGGCACGAAGCAGCTTCATCTCCCCTTCTCTCTTTCGCCAGAACAAGGTCTGCGAGAAGAACCATATCACGGGAGAAATGGCAAGGATCGCCATAGCGATGGTGAGGATCATATCGCGATTGTTCTTGCTTGCGGTCATCAGATTGTTAAAGACCGCGCCGTTGTTGCTCACCGACCAGCCGTAATATTCGGTCGCGATGTCGGTGATCTGCTCGTATACGCCGTCGATATCGTCGGGATGGGTGTTCGCATCGAGGTACACCTCCAACCGCGTGCGAACCGCCGATTTTTTCGTAACGGTTTCATAATCGGCATCATTCATGCAAACCATGATGCCGTCGCCCGCCTGCGCGTTCTTGATGACGGCACCGACCGTATATTCCTCATATGTATACGTCCACTTTTCAAGACGCTGTTGGAAAATGACAGTAGGCGAATACACACCGGCGATCTCGGGAATGGCGGGGGTCTTCACGGCTCTTGCCACCGCGATCTTATCGCCCACCTTGAAGCTCAAGCGCTTGATGTTATAAATGTTTTCGCTGACAGCCACGGTTTTTTCCTTGGTCAGCACCGAGGAAAGATCGCCCTCGATCTCATAGTTGCCGCTCTTCTCCAGCATCTCCAAGAACCGACTGTCGGAGGCGGTATAGTAGAGATTGGCAAGGGCATGAGTATAGCCGTCCAGATTGTCACATTTCACAACATTTTTACCCGAAAAATGACGGTTACTCTTTTTCAAAAGGATATGGGAATTGGCCTCGGATGCCGAGACCTGAGCCAATCGGGATATGTACTTGATCTCATCCAGCCGACTCACCGCATCCAGCAGCTCCTCGCCTGTCTGATTGATCTCCTCCTCATCGGAAGGATCGGCCACATAGACCAGATCGTATTCGTTGAGGTCACGCGTCTCTGCCGTACGGTTCATCTGCGCCACATACAGACCGCAGATAAAGAGCGCACCGAAGGACACCGCGATCAAAAGCAGCTTGAGATAGTATTTGCGGAATCGCCATACACCGAGAAGCTCGTACCGCCCGTGGAATGCCTTGGCCCCCAAAATCGAGGAAGAAACACGGGGCGAGCTGACATAGTTGGAGTTATCCACCGCCGACAGCAGATACATCGGTGTCTGACGGGAGGTAACCTTCATGGGGAGCCAAACGGCCGCCACCACAACAAGGCAATTGAACGCAAGAACACAAAGGATATCCTGCCACTCAAAGCAAGCCTCCACACCGACACGGGCATAGTTCATATGGGTAAGCCATGCCGAAAGCAAACCCGACGGCACTGCCATGACTAAGGACATGGAGATCATTTCCCATATGGAATTGCCCAAAAGCTTTTTAAAATCGGCACCGAAGGTCATATAAATGCCGTAACGGAAACGGAAATTGTTGACGCGGATATAGTAGAGCGCCATCAAAAGGAAGATGGCGATGATGGCGAGCACCGCCATGATAAACCAATATGTGACCGTAGTCTGCCGCACAAATTCCGTGTCGTAGGTCAGCAAGGGGGTACGCACCACCGCATGGGACGAGCCAAGCTCCGACAGCTTATCGACATATTTCTCAATAAATCGGTCGGCATAGACCGCTTTGTTGTCCTCTTCAAAGATGATGGTCGCGGCGGTTTGATCCTCCGAAAAGGTGATCGATTCCACCCCCTCTTGCGCCACCCGATAGTTGAGTGTCTCATTATGGAGACTTCGGAACTGCGCAGCATTCATGTTTTCCACCGTCAAGTGGTGGGAATATTCCGCCTCAACCATCTCCCGCGAGCGAACAAGGTTGGTGGAATTGGAAAAAGTCAGCATCCAGAAAAAGGTCTGAAGGATCAGAACCGCACCGAAAAAGCTCAAATATTCGCGGTAGTTAAAAAACACCGACTTCAAAGCGTGCTTCAGCTTTTTTCCGACATACTTGATCAGCCTGAGCAACTTTTGCAACTTATCACCCTCTTTTCAAAAAATCTCCCTGCTCCAAGGGAACCGCTATCAATAAAAGCGGATACTGGCGATCACCTTTCCCAAGATCGAAAGAGACTCGGTAATGATCGGTTGAAATTCGTCGTTCTCCGGCTGAAGTCTGAAATGACCGTTTTCGCGGTAAAAGGTCTTGACCGTGGCACTGTCTTCCATGAGAGCCACGACCACATCGCCGTTTTCGGCATAGTCGGTTCGGTTGACGATAACATAATCGCCGTCAAGGATCCCCGCACCGATCATGCTGGTTCCGCTGACCCGAAGGGCAAACAGCTCACCGCCGGCATAGCGCCGCCCCTCCATGGAAAACGAAACATAGCCGTCAAAATTTTCCTCCGCCAAAATGGGAAGTCCCGCAGTAACCTTACCGAGGATCGGAACGCGGTCGGAAACCGGCATGGCTTCCTCACCGAGCGTGATGGCTCGACTTTTGCCATCCTCCTTGCGGATAAGACCAAACTCCTCCAATCGGTTTAAGTACATATGCACCGTGGAAGTGCTTTTAAAGCCCAAGGCATCCTTAATATCTCTGACGCTGGGCGCATATCCGTTCTCTCGGATGGATCGCGCGATATGATCCAACACTCTCTGCTCCTGCGGCTTGAGTTTTCTCATGGTGTATCTTCTCCTTTTCGGCGGCAACGGGAAACATATCTTTGCTGTCCGTATGCCCGTTTTTTGTGCCATACTCGTTTATTTTAACATATTTTTCGGAATTTGTAAACAATTCGTTTGCAATTTTTTCTTTTCTTTTTGGGGAAAATTGTTAAAAATCTGTAACATTTGAAAATCTTCTTGAAAATTTTTGAAATATGTAGTAATATATATACTGGATAACGTTGGATTTATTATCGATCTAAACACCAACCGATTTAATAAAAAAAGGAGATAAAATCAATGGCAAACGTGACAAACAACAAGCACGTCAATAGCTGGATCGACGAGATGGCAGCTATGACACAGCCCGACAAGATCGTCCTCATCGACGGTTCCGAGGCTCAGGCAGAAGCGCTCCGCGCCGAGGCTTGCTCCACCGGTGAGATGATCAAGCTCAACCAGGAGCTTCTCCCCAACTGTTACCTCCACAGAACCGCGATCAACGACGTGGCTCGTGTTGAGGGCAGAACCTTTATCTGTACTTCCAAGAAGGAAGACGCAGGTAACATCAACAACTGGATGGATCCCAAGGAGTGCTATGCAAAGCTTTCCAAGCTCTATGCAGGCTCCATGAAGGGCAAGACCATGTATGTTATCCCCTACTCCATGAGTGTCGTCGGCTCTCCCTTTGCTAAGTACGGTATCGAGCTTACCGACTCCATCTATGTCGTTCTCAATATGCTCATCATGACCCGTGTCGGACTCGATGTTCTTGAGGCTCTGGGTGACAGCGCTGACTATATCAAGGGTCTGCACGCAAGAGCTGAGCTCGACGAAGAGAACCGCTATATCGTTCACTTCCCCGAGGACAACACCATCTGGTCGGTCAACTCCGGCTACGGCGGAAACGTTCTTCTTGGTAAGAAGTGCTTCGCTCTGCGTATCGCATCCTACCTTGGTCGCAAGGAAAACTGGATGGCAGAGCATATGCTCATCCTCGGTGTCGAGTATCCCGACGGTGACACCAAGTATGTCTGCGCCGCATTCCCCTCTGCTTGCGGTAAGACCAACCTCGCCATGCTCATTCCCCCTGCCATCTACAGCCAAAAGGGCTACAAGGTATGGTGCGTAGGTGACGATATCGCTTGGCTCCGCGTCGGTGAGGACGGAAGACTTTGGGCAGTTAACCCCGAGAACGGTTTCTTCGGCGTGGCTCCCGGTACCAACGAGAAGTCCAACCCCAACGCGCTTCACACCACAATGAAGGATACCATCTTCACCAATGTTGTTCATAACACCAAGGACAACACCGTTTGGTGGGAAGGTCTTGACAACAATCCTCCCGCAGAGGCCATTGACTGGCGCGGCAACGCTTGGGACTACAAGACCTACGATAAGACTCGCAAGCTCGAGACTTCCGGTGCTCATCCCAACTCCCGCTTCACCGCAAAGGCGATCAACTGCCCCTGCATCTCCAAGGAGTTCAGCAATCCCGCAGGTGTTCCCATCTCCGCTATCGTATTCGGCGGTCGCCGCGCAAAGACAGCTCCCCTGGTTTACCAGTCCACTTCTTGGCAGAACGGTACCTTCGTTGGTTCCATCATGGCTTCCGAGACCACTGCTGCTGCCGCAGGTGCTGTCGGTGTCGTTCGTCGCGATCCCATGGCTATGCGTCCCTTCGTTGGTTACGATATGGGTGACTACTGGGCACACTGGCTCAAGATGGGTACTCTTATCCCCCACGCTCCCAAGATCTTCCACGTTAACTGGTTCCGCACCGACGACGAAGGCAACTTCATTTGGCCCGGATTCGGTGACAATATGCGTGTTCTTATGTGGATTCTCGCTCGTTGCGAAGGCAAGGTAGAGGCAGACATCTCGCCCATCGGTTACCTTCCCAAGGCAGAAGACATCAACATCGAAGGTCTTGACGATGTTTCTATCGACACCATCAAGAATCTTCTCTCTGTCGATGTAGATTCTTGGCTCGCAGATGTCGAGAACATCAAGGAGTTCTACGCACAGGTCGGCGCAAGAGTTCCCGAAACCCTTTACGATGAGCTTGCCGCACTCGAGGCAAGACTCAACGCCGCAAAGTAATTTAAGCAACCATATATCCACCGCAGTTTTCGGATTGCGGTGGATTTTTTTGCTTTCCACTGAAAAACTATTGATTTTTATGCCAAAATGTGATAGACTAATACTTGCCAAACTAATTTAATATTTTATTTTTGGGTATGGAATAACTATGCCTTTTTTGCCATACTAAAAAATACAATGAATTTGATAAAATGCAGATTCTTTTGTGTTTTGTGGTATGTGCCCATAAAATATTAAATTAGTTTGGCGACTATCGGAGTCTGCGTTTTTGTGCGATGGCTTCGGTCGTCGCACTTTTTATTTTATTTCATTTTTCAGGAGAAAAACACTATGAAAAAACTTTTAGCATTAGCCTTGACCCCCCTTATTCTTCTCACCTGCATCATCCTTGCAGGATGCGGAGAAAACAACGCTGAAAGCAAAAACAATGTGGGATGCGAAAAAGCGGAAACAAAAGAAACCGAAGTAATGGAAAAAACGGAAGAAGAAATCACATGGACGTTTGACGAAAAAACGGGAACACTTACCATTTCGGGGAAGGGAGAAATGGAAGACTATCTCTTCTTAAATAGATCTCCTTGGCGCAACCTCAGCGAAAGAATACAAAACGTTATCATCAAAAAAGGAATAATAAATATTTCCGCCTTCGCATTTTGTGGATGCTCTTCCCTCACCTCAATCATTATCCCCGATAGTGTAACAAATATTGGTGATTACACATTTAGTGAATGCTCTTCTCTCACCTCAATCATTATCCCCGATAGTGTGACAAGTATTGGTGATTACACATTTAGTAGATGCTCTTCTCTCACCTCAATCATTATCCCCGATAGTGTGACAAGTATTGGTGATTACACATTTAGTGAATGCGCTTCCCTCACCTCAATCAGTATCCCCGATAGTGTGACAAGTATTGGCGATTACACATTTAGTGGATGCTCTTCCCTCACCTCAATCACCATCCCCGATAGTGTGACAAGTATTGGTCACTACGCATTTTCTCGTTGCTCTTCCCTCACCTCAATCACCATCCCCGATAGTGTGACAAGTATTGGCGCCAGCGCGTTTAATCGTTGCTACACCCTTACCTCAGTCACCATTCCTGACAGTGTAACAAGTATCGACGAGCACGCGTTTTCCGGTTGCTCCTCCCTTACCTCAATCATTATCCCCGACAGCGTGACAAGTATTGGTCACTACGCATTTTCTCGTTGCTCTTCCCTCACCTCAATCACCATCCCCGATAATGTGACAAATATTGGCAGAAACATTATTGCAGGTTGCAAAAATCTGCAATATAGTGAAAAAAATGGAGTAAAATATCTCGGAAACGAAAAGAATCCCTATGTAGCCGCAATCAGTGCCGAGCCTTCTCTCACCTCGGCAACCCTTGTAGACACCACAAAATGCATTGCCGGTCAGGCATTTTACACTTGCTACGCCCTCACCTCAATCACCATCCCCGATAGTGTGACGGGCATTGGCTATGCCGCTTTTGCCCCTTGCTACGCCCTCACCTCGATCACCATTCCCGACAGTGTGACATATATTGAACACAATGCATTTCCTGATAGCGAATCCCTTAATAAAATTATTTATGAAGGAATCATAGAACAGGCAAAAGCTTTATTTGCTTCCTCCAATTTGAACGATTCCACCATCATCCAATGCACCGACGGGAATATAACCTTCTCGGAAATAATGGGATAAGAAAAAAACACCGCTTGATCCACATCGGGTGGTTTTCTTTTCATGTGTGATTAAATTATGATTTAGCGCAGTAACGCAATGTGACAATTGGGGTTTATCGGTGAGATATGTCTTTTCGTGAACAAACGGAAAACCTCTAACTCCGTAGGGGGCGACGTCCTCGGCGCCCCGAAAAGAATGAAATTTTGCTTTGCCAAAAACAACGCACAAAACCTTGTTTTACAAAAGATTTCACCGATTTTCGATACATGATCGTTCGCCTCGGGGTGCCGAGGATGTCGCCCCCCCTACGGGTTGGTGATAACAGCTTTGTTTCTGCATAGCCATAACAAGCATCCCGATAAATCAAAATTTGAAACACACAAATACTGTGCTAAATCATAATTTATCTTCCCCCCAATTTCACCGATAACTTTTCCAAAGCGCAGATAAAAAACGCCGAACGAATTGCTCCGATCGGCGTTTGATTTTTTAGTTTTATGCTTCCTGCGACTTCTTATACTCCTCAACGATCTTGGCGGCGATGTTGCCGGGAACTACTTCGTAGCCGGTCACCGTAAAGTCGAAGGAGCCTCTGCCCTGCGACATAGCGCGAAGGTTGATGGGATATTCTACAAGCTCTGCTTTGGGAGCGATGGCATTGACGGTGGTATAGCCCTGCTTTTCGGCGGTATCCATACCCATAACGCTTCCGCGACGCTTGTTGAGGTCACCGATAATATCGCCCACGAGATCGTCGGGAACGGTAACGGTAAGGTCTCCCACAGGCTCCAAGAGAACGGGAGCCGCCTGCTTCAAGCACTCCTTATAGGCAAGGTTTGCAGCCAACTTAAAGGAAATTTCGTTGGAGTCAACATCGTGGTAAGAGCCGTCATAAAGGTCGGCGGCAAGGTGGATCATGGGGAAACCGGCAACGCCCTTAACCATAGCTTCCTGAAGTCCCTTTTCGACTGCGGGGAAGAAGTTCTTGGGAACGGCACCGCCAACCACCGACTCGGTAAAGGTCAGACCCTCGTCCTCACCGGGCGAGAAGGTGATCTTAACGTGTCCGTACTGACCGGAACCACCGGACTGCTTCTTATGCTTTCCTTCCACCTGAACCTTCTTGGTGATCTTTTCGCGATAAGCAAGCTTAGGCTCGCCCAGAGCGATACCCACACCAAAACGTGCTTTCAGCTTTGCGGCAAGGCAAGCAAGGTGCATATCACCCAAACCGGAAACCAGCATCTGCTTGGTCTCGGCATTGTTCTCATAACCGATGGTAAGATCCTCTTCCAAAAGCTTTGCGATACCCTGCGAGATCTTGCCCTCGTCACCCTTGGAAACGGGGGTCATGGACTGGGTATAGTAAGGCTTGGGATAGCGGATGGGAAGGTAGGAGCGGGTACCGTCAACAGACAGGGTATCGTTCGTATTGGTATCGCTCAACTTTGCCACCATACCGATATCGCCGCAAGCAAGCTCGTCGACCTCGGTCTGATTCTTGCCCTTTACGGTATAGATATGAGCCAGCTTTTCGGCAACACCCGTGTGGTCATTCTTGAGCACCATATCGCGCTTGACCGTACCGCTCATGACCTTGAAGAAGGACATCTTACCCACGAACTGGTCGGCAACCGTCTTAAACACGAAGATAGAAGGGTCGCCCTCTACGTCGATGGGCAACAGAGTACCGTCCTCCAGCTTCTCGTTCTTCTTGGCGGTGAAACGCGGGAAGGACTCGGAAATAGCATCCAGCATGGCGATAACGCCCCAAACATTGGTAGCGGAACCGCAATAAACGGGCGTGATGGTACCGTCGATAATACCCTGATGCAGAGCCTCGACAGCCTCTTCCTTGGTGATCTCCTCACCGTTGAAATACTTCTCCATCAGCTCGTCGCTGGTACCTGCAAGAGCCTCATTGAGCGCATCCTTATACTGGGCGGCGACCTCCTCAAAGCGATCCTCCATGGGGATCTCCCAACGCTTACCGCGAGAGTCATACTTGTAAGCCTTCATAGCGACAAGGTCAAGCATGGTGATGTCCTTGCCCTGCTCTACGGGAACGAATACGGGGCAGACCGTTCTTCCGAACTTATAGTCCAGCTCCTTGAAAACGCGGTCGAAGTTGGCTTCGCCGTCATCACACTTATTTACAAAGAATACCTTGGGCACACCATAGGACGTAGCGGCATCCCAAGCCAGCTCGGTGCCGACCTCAACGCCTGCCTTGGCATCGACCGTGATCACTGCACTGCCCGCCACGCGGAGCGCCTGATTGACCTCACCGACAAAATCCAGATAACCGGGGGTGTCGATCACGTTGATCTTAATGTTCTTCCACTCCAACGGAATGACCGAAGACGACAGCGAAAAGCCGCGCTTGATCTCTTCTGCATCGTAGTCACTGACGGTATTTCCGTCACCGACGCGACCGAGTCTGTCGGATGCTCCCGTGATATATATCATTGCCTCAACAAGAGAGGTCTTTCCGCTACCGCCGTGTCCCAGCAGAGCGATGTTTCGAATTGATTTGGTATCAAATTTTGCCATAGTGGTTTCCTCTTCGCTCGCGGTCTTTTGACCACAAGCCTTTCCTGTTAGATTTTATTCACAAAGAACACGTTTTTTACAATCCAATTTTATGCACCTTGCCAATAACAATATAATTATATAACATCAGAAAGATTTTTTCAAGTGGTCTTTTTGATTTTTTTGCTGTCAAAACAGAGAAATCGCCACCCCTTTTTTGTGCATTTTGCCAAAACAATAATCTTGTCAAATTGCTCACTTTATGTTATAATGGTCACAAATCTTCCAAATCATTCACATAAGGAGCCTTCCATGACGACCCTGATCCTGATACGGCACGGACAAAGCCAAGCCAACCATCAAAACATTTTTGCAGGAAATTTTGACGCTGACCTTCACGAAAACGGCTTGAAGCAAGCTCAAAAAACAGCCGACTATATCGCGGAAACCTACAAAGTGGACACCGTATATGCCAGCGATCTGAAACGCGCCTACAAGACCGGAAAAGCCGTAGCCGACCACCTCGGGCTCGACGTGATCCCCAACCAACGTCTGCGCGAGATCCGCGCCGGTCAATGGGAGGGCGTGACCTTCGACGAGCTGTCCGCACGATACGCCGAGGACTATTCCCTCTGGCTTTCCGACATCGGAAACAGCGGTTGCACAGGCGGCGAAACCGTAAAGCAACTGGGTGATCGCATAGTATCCGCCGTAACCGAGATCGCCAAGGAAAACGACGGAAAAACTGTAGCCATAGCCACCCACGCCACCCCCATCCGCGTAATGCAATGCCTTCTCGGCGGACATTCGCTCGATGAAATGAAAAACATCCCGTGGGTCTCCAACTGCTCGGTAACAGAGCTCCACTACAACAACGGCTCGTGGGACTTCGCCAAGATCGGCTACGACAAGCACCTGAGCACCCTTCGTTCCTCACTCCCAGCCAACGTGTGAGATAGCGCCTGCGGGCGCGGGGAGGTCGCTTTTTTGAAAAAAAGCTCCGCAAAAAACTTTTCTATTGCGCCCTTGGCAAAATTTGAGCGAACATACTGCACCCCATGGGGTACCGATATGTTCGCTCAAATTACATAAGGGCGCAATAGAAAAGTTTTTGCGGAGCTTTTTTCAAAAAGCGACCTCCCCCCGCGCCCGCAGGCGCCATCTCACAATCCGCAAAAGAAGCGAATCGCGTTTTCTCGGGTAGCTCGAATGACTGTCTCCGACGGCACGTCCAAGATCTCTGCGATGCCCTCGGCGGTGTAATGCAGATAGCCCGAATGGTTGAGTTTTCCTCTCATGGGATGGGGAGCAAGGTAGGGACAGTCGGTCTCGATCAGCATACGGTCAAGGGGGACGATCTCGGCCACTTCCTTGATCTTTCTCGCATTTTTAAAGGTCACGACTCCCGAAAAGGAGATGTACCAGCCGTGCCGCAACAGCTCTTTGGCCATCTCGGCACTTCCGCTGTAGCTGTGGAACACACCGCGGACATTCGGAAACTCTATGGCGATGTCAAAGCAGTCGCCGTGTGCCTCTCGATCGTGAATGACCACGGGCAGACCCGTCTGCTCGGCCAGCTTCATTTGCTCACGGAAGAAAAATTTCTGATGCTCTTTGTCATACGGCTCCCAATAGTAGTCAAGTCCAATCTCACCGATGGCCACGATCTTGTGCTTTTTAAAATCACTGTGTGCCGCAAGGAAGGTGCGGAATTGATCCATCGCTTCCCTGCCGTACGCGGCGCAATCCCCGGGATGGATGCCTACGGCGGCGTACATTCCCTCATATCGCGCGGCGAGATCAAGGCACTTGGGATTGTTTTCATTATTGGTTCCCACGTTCACGATATATCCGACATCGGCGGCAAACAGCTCCGAAAGGATGGCGTCGGCACCCTGCTCGGTCTCGTTCTTAAATCGCTCGTCGTAGTAGTGAGCGTGGGAATCAAACAGCTTTTCGCTCATATTTTCTGATTATCGGACGCGCTCACCAAGGGGGGTATCCTCGGCAAGGAATACCACGCGCACCTGCTCCTCGCCCGATGCCAAGATCATACCTTGGGACTCAATGCCGCACAGTGTCGCGGGCTTGAGATTCGCCACCACGATCAGCTTCTTGCCGATCATCTGCTCGGGCTCATAGAACTTGGCAATACCCGAAACCACCTGTCTCTTTTCATAGCCCAGATCCAACTGAAGCTTAAGCAGCTTCTTGGCCTTGGGAACCTTCTCGCAAGCCACCACCTGCGCGGTGCGAAGCTCGACATTCATAAAGTCCTCAATACCGATGATCGCACAGCCTTCGGGCTTTTCCTTGGCTTTTTCCTCGGCCTCGGCTGCCTTTCTTGCCGCTTCC
This sequence comes from Eubacteriales bacterium, assembly GCA_045537235.1. Lineage (GTDB taxonomy): Bacteria > Bacillota > Clostridia > Oscillospirales > CAG-272 > RGIG8775. The sequence goes on along the minus strand of JAZSPB010000152.1, from coordinate 7,195 downwards.
ATCTCGGCCTCGAACTCAGCCAGCTTCTTCTGCTCGTCCACACGAGCGAACAGCACCTTGGAATCGGCAAGCTCTCCGCCCACCTTCACACCGTCAAAGCCGTGATCGGTCAGCTCGGCATAGCCGTCATAGGTACAACCAAGTTCACGGAGAATCTCCTCAGCCGTTTCGGGAATGAAGGGCATAAGAAGAATGGCGCCGCGACGGATGGTCTCCAACAGATTGTAAAGCACGGTACCAAGACGTGCGCGCCGACTCTCGTCCTTGGCAAGCACCCAAGGCGCGGTCTCGTCAATATACTTATTGGCGCGGCGGAGCATATTAAAGATGCACTCCAGCGCGTCGGCAATGTGGTAATCGTCCATCAGACGCACCACCTCGTCATAGGTCTCAAAGCAGGTGTTCTTGAGCTCCTCATCCAACGCTTCGGGAGCGGAGGGCGCTTGAACCACCTTATCAAAATACTTCTTCTGCATATCCAAGGTGCGCTTGACAAGGTTACCGAGATTGTTGACCAGATCGGCATTGAAGCGCGTGATCACGGCATCATAGGTGATCGAGCCGTCATTGGCATAGGGCATTTCGGAAAGCGCATAGTAACGTACGCCGTCCACACCGAAATGATCCGCCAGCTTGTCGGCATAAATGACATTGCCCTTGGACTTGGACATCTTATCGCTGCCGAAGTTGAACCAAGGATGACCGAAGATCTTCTTGGGCAACGGGAGATCCAGCGCCATCAGGAAGATGGGCCAGTAGATGGTATGAAAACGCAGGATGTCCTTGCCGATGATGTGCACATCACAAGGCCAGTTTTTCTTGAACATCTCGCTCTGCTCGTCTGCCGATTTGTCGGGATCGTAGCCGAGGGCGGTAATATAGTTGGAAAGCGCGTCAAGCCAGACGTAGATGACGTGCTTATCGTCGAAGTCCACGGGGATGCCCCACTTGAAGGAGGTACGGGACACGCAAAGATCCTGCAAGCCCGCCTTGAGGAAGGTATTGACCATCTCGTTCTTGCGGGACTCGGGCTGGATAAAGTCGGGATGGGACTCAATGTGCGCCATGAGGCGATCGACGTACTTGCTCATCTTGAAGAAGTATGCCTCTTCCTTCGCCTGTTCTACGGGGCGACCGCAGTCGGGACACTTGCCGTCCACCACTTGTGTCTCGGTGAAGAAGGACTCGCAGGGCGTGCAGTACCAGCCCTCATAGTGCCCCTTATAAATATCGCCCTGATCGTAGAAGCGCTTGAACATCTTCTTGACAGCCGCCTCGTGATAGTCATCGGTCGTGCGGATGAAATAATCGTAGCTGGTATTCATTTTGTCCCACACACCGCGGATCTCGCCCGCTACGTTGTCTACATACTGCTTGGGCGTGATCCCTGCATCGTGGGCATAATTTTCGATCTTTTGACCGTGCTCATCGGTACCTGTGCAGAGAAACACGTCGTATCCCATCGCGCGCTTATATCTGGCATAAGCGTCTGCCATGATGATCTCGTAGGTGTTGCCGAAATGCGGCTTTCTCGATGCGTAGGCAATGGCAGTGGTCATATAAAACTTGGGTTTGGTCGACATGATATATCAATCCTTTCAAAGAGAAATAGTGTTACAAATGGGGGGAGGGCACCTGCGGGTGCGGGGTGGTCGCTTTTTTGAAAAAAAGCTCCGCAAAAAACTTTTGATCTGCGCCCTTGGGTTAGCGAGTGCGTACATACGGCACGGATTGGAGGGAGAAGGCTTGTTCGCGCAAACCGCCGCAAGAGCGCAGATCAAAAGTTTTTTGCGAACTTTCGAAGGAAATGCTGTTTTTGCGGGCTCCCTTGTCCGTAGGCGCCCTATGATCTTAAAAAAGTTCTTCTTCGATCCCGATGCTGAACTCCGATGCATACTCGCTGTAAGCCAACAAGGCAAGGGGCAAAACGTGGATCAGAGTAACAATACCGATAGACAGAAGCGACAAAGCAAATCGCCAAAGCAATCGCACGCGCATGGCAAAGATCGACCATGTCTGCCCCTCCGTCATTTGGTACGCGAGAAAAGCCGCTTCTTGGGCGGGCATTTCCGGCTCGTCAAAAGTGAGTGCAACCATCGGGAAGATGCGATTGGAGGTCAAAAGCCCCCAAAAGATCAAGAACGGCTCGGCCAGCGCCAAAATCACCCCCACGACCAAAGCGATATCGGTCGGCAAAAGCAAGGTCACATACGGAAGCACGATAACCAAGACCAACGGATAAGAGCGCAACAGCACATGAAGCTGGATCTGCCAAGCGCGGCAAAGCAAAGCGAAAGAGGAATAGAAATCAAAGATCCTCAAGAAATCTGCCGACTGACCTCGACCGATCTCCAGTGCCACGTGGAAGGTGCCCAAATACATCGGCCAAACCGCGAAGAAGCACAAAGCCGTCTGCAACAAATTCAAAAGGATGATCGCGAGAGATGAGCCCAACAGACCCCCAAAATCAAACGCGGCATTCAAGGCTGTCACGATCAAGATCACCGAGACCGTAGCAAGAATGCACGCAAGGATGCACACGATCAGCCCAAGGCGATTGCCGCCGCGATCCAGGTTTTCTTTTGCCTTTCTCAAAACACGGTCACGTTGCTGTCTCGGTGTTTCATCCATCTTTCCGTCCACTCGATCACCTCCCGACATCAAATGAAGTATACATAGATATTTTACCATAAAACTTGCCATTTTACAAGAGTTTCCGCCGAATTTTACGCACTTCGGTTTATTTTTTTACTTTTCGGGAAATACTTACCCTTACCGAGAACCAAAAACTTGCGAAAGGAAGTGTATCCACCCGATATGAAAACCCAAAAAGGCGGCACTGTCGAAAAAAGAATCAAACTTCTCACCTATTCTCTCCTCTTTCTCATCGGTGCCGTCGGCTATTATGGCATTGAGATCCTCTTCCGCGGATTCTCCCACTGGTCTATGGCACTTTGCGGCGGTGTGTGCCTGTGCCTGATCTATCTCGCCAACCGAAAGCTCCGTGATCGCCTTCTGATCCTCCGCGCCTTGGTCGGTGCCGTCATCATCACCGCCGTGGAATTTGCGGCGGGCTGCATCCTCAACCTCTATTTGCATTGGGGAATTTGGGACTATTCCCATCTCCCGCTTAACCTTTGGGGACAGATCACACCCGTCTTCTCCGCCCTCTGGTTTCTTCTTTGTCTCCCCGTGTGTCTTCTCTGCTCTTTGGCAGACAAGCATTTGGCGCCGGTGGGCGCAGAGAGGTCGCTTTTTTGAAGAAAAGCAGCGCCTTCTTCGAAATGCGCAAAAAACTTTTGATCCGCACCCTTTAGAGTTTGTGCAAACATAGCGGCACCAATTTGGTGCAGTATGTTCGCGCAAACATCGGCAAGGATGCGGATCAAAGTTTTTGCGCACTTTAGAGAAAGTGTATTTTTCTTCAAAAAGCGACCTTTCCGCCCACAGACGGCGAGCTATCTCAGTTGCTTTTCGATCTGACCGACCACAAGATCGGCAACGTGCTGAATGCTGTCAGCAATGATCGTACAGCCCGACGCACGGACATGACCGCCGCCTCCGAAATAGGAGCAGACCACCGATACATCAACCGAGCTTGCCGAGCGCGTGGACACGCGGAACACCTTTTCGGGACCTGTCTGGCGAATAGCCACGGCAACATCCACCCCCTCCACCGAGCGAGCCACATCGATCAGTGTTTCCAAATGCTCGTCAAGAACGCCAAGCTTCTGCTTCATCTCGTATGTAAAGAATACGACGGCGATCTTTCCGTTATGAAACATTTTCAAGGTGTCAAAGCCTGCCTTCTCGACCGCAAGAACTTCCATGGATTTGGAATCAAACAGCAGTTGGTTTATCCTTGCCGCGTCAATTCCGTCCTTAAGAAGCTCAGCCGAGCGGATGTGAGTCTGGGGTGTGACGTTGGAATATTTGAAGCAACCCGTATCCGAGCTGATGGCGGCGTAAAGACAAAAGTCCAAACGCTCCGGCAGCTTTTTGACCACACCGTCGGCAAGGAGTTTTCGGGAAATATCAAAAACGATCTCTCCCGCCGCCGCTACATTTGCCATGACCAAATAATTGGCATAAGGCTCTCCCTTGGCGTGGTGATCGATCATAATGTCAATCCGATCGCCAAATCGCTCGTAAAGCTCGCCCAACTGCGAGGGCGAGGCGGTATCCACGGAAAGAATACGCTCGACCTCAAAATCCTCGGGAATCGATTCGGGAAGCGCGCTGTCTTGGATCCCTTTGCTCAAAAAATTCAATCGCTGAGGCACCTCATTGACGCAAACACACCACGCGCGGCTCCCTGCGGCCTCCAGCAACAGCTTCAGGGCAAAAGCCGATCCGACCGCATCTCCGTCAGGTCTTGTATGAAACAAGATCAACGTATTGCGCGGAATCGCCAGCTCGCGACAAACCTCCGCGAAACTCAATGCTTTCCATTCTCTCATTCTTGTCCGTCCCCACTGTCCCCTGCATTCTCCTCATCGTCCGAGAACTCAATGGTATTGAGAATACTCGCAATGTGAGCGCCGTACTCGATCGATTCATCCAAATGGAAGGTAAACTCGGGAGTGATGCGAAGATTGAGCCGCTGTGCAACCTGACGGCGAATAAATCCGCTTGCCGCCTTGAGTCCCGCGCCCACTTCCTTTTTGTCCCCACCGAGAACCGAATAATAAATCTTGGCAAACTTGAGGTCGGGCGTGACCTCTGCCGCCGTAATACAGATCATTTTTCCGCTGACACGCGGATCCTTGATATCGCGGACGATCTGTGCCATTTCCTTCTGCACCTCGTCGTTGATCCTTCCCTGTCTATACTTAGCCATATATCTCTCCATTTCCAAGAAAAAAGTGTTTTACATTATAGTATAACACAAACCCACCCATTTTTCAACCCCTTGTCCGCAAAAAAATTAGTGGAGAGACAGTGGACGAGAGAGGCGGGGGCGTCTACGCCCCCACACCCCCGATATGTGTTGCCGTGAAAAAGGTGCGAACACATCATCCTCAGTGAAGTCTTCATTGGGACGAATCTTGTCCGCCCCTTTTTCACGGCAACACATATCGGGGTGCGCGAGGGGAGTAGACTCCCCTCGCTCCTTCGTCACCGTCTTTTCACTAACTTTTACTGCGCAGCATCAACGATGGCTTTGAATTTCTCGGCCACGAGAGAGGCGCCGCCGATCAGACCGCCGTCCACGTTGGTCTTGGCAAGAAGCTCTGCAGCGTTCTTTTCGTTCATCGAGCCGCCATACTGGATGGTTACGCTCTCGGCAGCGGCTTCGCCGTAAAGACCTGCCAGCACCTTGCGGATCACGGCACAGGTCTCCTCGGCCTGCTCGGGGGTAGCGGTAAGACCGGTACCAATAGCCCAAACGGGCTCATATGCGATGATGACATTCTTGAGCTGCTCTTCGGTTACACCCGCAAGATCCAGCTTGGTCTGCATACCGACCACCTCATCGGTGATGCCTGCCAATCTCTGCTCCTTGACCTCGCCAAGGCAAAGAATGACCTTCAGACCGGCTTCCAACGCGGCCTTGGTGCGAAGATTGACCGTCTCGTCGGTCTCACCGAAATACTGACGGCGCTCGCTGTGACCGATGATAACATACTCTACGCCGATGGCCTTGAGCATCTCTGCGGAGACCTCACCGGTGTACGCGCCCTTGGGAGCGAAATGTACGTTCTCGGCGCCGATCTTAATATTGGAGCCTTTTGCTGCCTCCATAGCGGCCGCGATGGTCACATAGGGAGCACAGAAAATGATGTCGCAATTGTTCTTGCCCTCAACCATGGGCTTCACTTCATTGATAAATGCAGTCGCCTCGGCGGGGGTGAAGTTCATCTTCCAGTTGCCCGCGATGACCGTTCTTCTCTTTGCAGGATTCATGTTTTCAATTCCTTTCCAAATACGTTAATAAGGGCTGCCGCAGAAATACAACAGCCCATGTTTTTCATGAATTACTTGTCAAGCAGGCAAGCGATACCGGGAAGCTCAAGACCCTCAAGGAACTCAAGGGATGCGCCGCCACCGGTGGAGATGTGGGTGATCTTGGGAGCAAATCCGAGCTGCTCGCAAGCGGCTGCGGAGTCACCGCCACCAACGATGGTGATCGCCTCGGACTCTGCAAGAGCCTCAGCAACTGCGATGGTACCCTTTGCGAGAGTGGGGTTCTCGAACACACCCATGGGACCGTTCCAAACCACAGTCTTGGCAGCCTTTGCTGCATCAGCAAACAGCTTTCTGGTCTCGGTACCGATATCCAGACCCATCTTGTCTGCGGGAATCTCGTTCGAAGGAACGATGTCGACCTCGATCTCACCGTCGATGGGATCGGGGAAGTTCTTGGCAACAACGGTGTCAACGGGGAGAAGAAGGTTTACGCCATTCTCCTTAGCCTTTGCCATCATGTCACGGCAGTAGTCAACCTTGGTCTCGTCGAACAAGGAGGTACCGATACCGTAGCCCTTTGCGGCAAGGAAGGTATATGCCATACCACCACCGATGATCAGGGTGTCAACCTTGGTGAGAAGGTTGTTGATAACATTGAGCTTATCGGAGACCTTTGCACCGCCGAGGATAGCAACGAAGGGACGCTCGGGATCAGCCAAAGCCTTACCCATCACGCCGATCTCCTTCTGGATCAGGTAACCGCAAACAGCGGGAAGGTAGTCAGCAACACCTGCGGTGGAAGCATGAGCACGGTGAGCCGCGCCAAATGCGTCATTTACAAAGATCTCGGCAAGAGAAGCCAGTTCCTTTGCGAACTCGGGATCGTTCTTCTCTTCTCTCTTGTCGAAACGGGTGTTCTCAAGAAGAACAGCCTGTCCTTCCTTGAGTGCGGCAGCCTTGGCCTTGGCATCCTCACCGATGGTGTCAGCGGCAAGCTCTACGGTCTGGCCGAGAAGCTCGGTCAATCTTGCAGCAACGGGAGCCAAAGAATACTTGGCAACCACTTCGCCCTTGGGCTTGCCCATGTGAGAGCAAAGAATTACCTTTGCACCCTTGGAGAGCAAATACTTGATGGTGGGAAGAGCCTCAACGATTCTCTTATCGCTTGTGATCACGCCATCCTTGAGGGGAACATTGAAATCACAACGAACAAGAACCTTCTTGCCGGCAACGTCAATGTCTTCAATGTTTTTCTTATTGTAAGTCATTTGGATTTACCTTTACC
>JAZSPB010000150.1:0-20622 GCA_045537235.1 Eubacteriales bacterium | reverse complement strand
CCCCGACTGGGCAAAATAAAAACCGCCTGCGGGCGGGGGAGGTCGCTTTTTTGAAAAAAAGCTCCGCAAAAAAGTTTTGATCCGCGCCCTTTTTGTAGTTTGTGGAAACATAGCGGTACCCCTTGGGGTGCAGTATGTTCGCTCAAACATCAGTAAGGGCGCGGATCAAAAGTTTTTGCGCACTTTCGAAGAAAGTGTGCTTTTCTTCAAAAAGCGACCTCACGCGCCCGAAGGCGCATGGTTTTGAAGCGACTGTAATTTTTTTTGGATCGCCGCCAAAGCCGCTTTCGGCTCGTCAATGTGAAGTACCGCGCTTTCCATAGGGCAAAATCCATCCCCTGCCCGATTGCGAATGGCAGGAACGGTATGCCGTGCCTTGTACTCAATATGGTGCGTTTCTAAAATTTGACAGGCCGGCTCGCTCATGATCTCGGCATATACCGCTCTTGCCCCCAGCAAGATGTAAAGAAATGCCGCCGCACGTCCCACGACCTTGTCTGCCGCCGAAAAGCCGCGAGGGATCGATCCGTCCTCCAACCATTTCAGCAAAGGCTTAACACCTCGCTCACAACTGCAAAAAAACTGCTCTCCGTGACAAAGGACACAGGTGTATTCTTTGGTTTCCAAGCGTTCCATGGCTTGTTTCAAATCTTGGCTCATCTTCTATCCTCCAAGCAACTGCATAAAAAAGGGCGGCATCTGTAACCGCCCTTGAATTTTATTTTCTTCGGTGCGTTTATTACACACCGTTATTATATCCCATTTTTGTGTCGAATGCAATAGGCACCATGAAAATCAGCGCATTTCTTCAATGTGATAAACATAATCCAACGTAGACAGTGCCTTAATGATCTCGCTGTGTTTTTTATACTTCTTAAGTTCGCGACTATGAATAGTGATGGCAATGGAATATACACTCAATCCCGAATTAATATACGCGGGATTGGACTCAATATCGTCAATGGTAAGCCCCAACTCACGAATGGTGGTAACAAAATCTTTAAGGTAACTGATGTTGTTAAGCTCCAGATGGATCTCAAAATGATTGGATTTATCCTTCAGATACTTTTCCAACACAGGGAACCACGAAAGAACAAACACAAGCATCACAAAGGAGATCAGCGTCACGGTGTAAAAGCCCGCTCCTACCGTAAAACCAACAATTCCGCAAGCCCAAAGTCCCACCGAGGTAGTGAGTCCCTTAATGCGGCTTCGCGCACTGAAAATAATGGAATTGACCGTGATCGTCGCCAACCCCACCAAGGCCGCCGCCGAAAGCAAGCAAAAGCCCTTGTCCAAAAACAGATCAAGCAGCATGGCAATGGTACAGGCCAACGAAACCAAAATAAAGGTTCGAAGACCCGCCGAATGTCTTTTGGTCGAACGCTCATAACCGATAATGGCCGCTAAAACCACAGACATCACGATACGCACCAACAAAATGGCTACAACAGAGCTGTTTTCACTTTCTCCCAAGAGTTGGGCAATGGGATCACCGGGAATGACAGTAAGCATGATTTTTCCTCCTTAATTATCGTCTGCCAAAGGGACGATTCCCTCGGCGCATGAAATTGGCATTGTAATGTTCCTCGGCCGCCTCGGTGAAGGCTTGTTCCTCCTCGGCCGCACGCACCTCGTGGGCGGGAATGGTCTGCTGAATAACGCGAATGCGTTCGATCAAAAGCTCTACCGCAGTCTTTGGCGTGCCGTCCTCGGCATGAGTCTCCACGGGGACCAGCTCCTCCAAATTATCGGAATACGAGCCGGACAGATACAGGGAAAGTTTAGCACAGGCGGGACCTATGATCTCATAAAGCACACCGGCCGCCACAATGACAGTCTCCAGCATCTCTCCTGTGCTGCCGCCCAATCTAGCTGCCCCCAGTGCCGCAAGACCGATGGCAACACCCGCTTGCGGGATCAAGGCAAGACCCAAATTGTTTCGCACCTTTTTATTTTTCCGCGTAACAGAACACCCGACAAAAGCCCCCATATATTTACCCGCTACACGAACAGCCAGATAAACAAGTGTAACCACTACCAACGGGATCCCCAGGTTGCTTCCGCCCGCAAACAGCGCTCCCATGTCGAAGCCGACACCCGACTTGACAAAGAACAGAAGAAGGAAGGGGGGGCTGAAATAATTGAGTTGCTTAAACAGCTTGTCATCGCCCGTAATATTGACATAGATCATTCCCATAGCCATGCATCCCAAAAGCGGAGAAACATCCAACAAGGTACACAAGCCACAGAAAGCAAAGAGCAATGCCAATGCAATGATCAGTCGGTTGTCGGTAGAACGCTTCTGCGTCATCATCAGCTTCATAATAAAGCCGAAAATGCCGCCGACCGCCATGACACCCAGATTGGTCACCAGCGGCATAAGCACCGCCCAAGCCGTAAGCCCACCGCCTTCAAAGGCCGAGGCCACCGAGATAGCCACTGAGTAGGTCATAAGTCCCACAATAACATCCAACGCGGCCACTTGGATCAAGGTGTTGACAAAATCCCCCTTGGCACCCGTTTGACGAATGATAGTAACCGTAGAAGCCGACGAAGTGGTTGCCGCCATAGCCGCCAACACAATGGCCAACGGGAACGGAAGCCCCAACAGGAAAAACAGTACCGCAAAAACCGAAAGCGCCGCCAAAGCCGCCTCAAACAGCGTAATGACGACCACTCGCGCTCCATTTTGCTTGAGCGCCGAAAAGCGGAGAAATTCGCCCATGTTGAAAGAAATAAAAGCCAACGCAATGTCCGACAGAAAATCCATTCCGTCCACGACACTTGCAGGAATTAAGTTCAAGCAATAAGGTCCCAGCAAAAGACCTGTCAAAATGTAGGCTGTCACATTGGGCAACTTAACCAGCTTGGTAAGGCGCGTGGCAGAAAAGCCAACAAACAGCATCAATGCCACTGACAAAACGATGGTAGATGTAGGCGACAAAGACGAAAGCAGCTCGTGAAGCTTATCGAACAAGATTTCTCCCCCTTTCCAAAGAAAATATCGCAAAATATGTATTTTTTTGAAATTTTTCGCAATTGCTCTTGCATTTTAATATATTATATGATACACTATTTTATCATAAAGTCAAATCATTTTATTTTTGCCATCCATCAAAAATATTTATGGAGGAACCATGCTGGACTTAAAACTGGACACACTTTTGGCGGTTGCCGAAACTAAAAATTTCACAAAAGCGGCTGCGCTTCTCTCCTTGACGCAACCTGCTGTCAGTCACCATATCGGAATGCTGGAGGATGAACTCGGCACCCGTCTTTTCGTACGCGGAAAAGGTGAGATAACCCCCACCCCGGAAGGCGAGATCGTCATTCGTTATGCCCGCCGTTTCAAAGCAATATATGCCAAAATGAAAAGTGAGATCCAAGACATTGACCGCAGCTTGACGCGCCTCCGCATCGGGCTTACTCATACCGCCGAAAGCAATATCATATCCGAGGTTCTCGCCAAATACAGCAACAAAAACAGCGGCGTAAGCATAACGCTTCTGACTGACACCATAAAAAATCTTTATGATAAATTGGAGACCTACGAGCTTGATCTTGCAGTTTCCAACGGTCGCGCCCACAATCCCGATCTTTGCTCCGTGATGCTCGACACCGACTATCTTGTCTGCGTCATGTCCAACAACAATCCGCTGTCTCTGCAATCCATGGTAACGCTGAACGAACTGAAACGGGAACGTATGATCCTGCGTCTGCCCACCTCGTCCACACGAATGCTGTTCGAATCCACTTTGGAAAGTCTGGGCGAGTCTATCAAAAATTTCGACGTGATCCTTGAGGTCGACAACATCGCGACCATCAAAGACCTGATCCGAAAAGATCTTGGCATCTCCATTTTGGCCAAAAGCGCCTGCATGGACGAGCTCCGCAAAGGAAAGCTGACTGCCCTTCCCATCGAAAATCTCAGCATGGTGCGCGAAACAAACCTCGTCTACCACAAGGATTTCGCTCACATTGAGGTTCTTAAAGAAATTTCCAAGCTCTATCAAGAAACCGCCGGCACTTATTGAGCGCCTGCGGGCGAGGAGGTCGCTTTTTTGAAAAAAAGCTCCGCAAAAAACTTTTGATCCGCGCCCTTGCAAAAGGTTGAGCGAACATACGGCACCCCATTGGGGCACTATGTTCGCTCAACTTTTCGTAAGGCGCGGATCAAATTTTTGCGTACTTTCCTTCCGCGCGACAGCCGACATTCGCAGTTGCGCAAGTCGGTTATTTTATTTTTTATTGATTCGCCTCGACATGACGACGTATGGCATCGAAGGAAATATCGCTGATATCGTGCTCGATCTTGCACGCATCCTCGGCGGCCGTTTCTTCATCCACACCGAGTCTGATCAAAAACGATGTCAAAAGTGTATGCCGCTCGTAGATTTTGTATGCTACCTCAAGACCTGCCGCCGTCAGTGTGATGGCGCCGTCTTGAGCCACTTCGATAAATCCGCCGTTTCGCAGCAGTCCCATTGCGCGGCTGACCGAGGGTTTGGAGTACCCCATGTACTCACCTACGTCAATGGCACGCACGGTGGGATGCTTTTGGGACAGGACGTATATCGTCTCCAAATACATTTCTCCCGATTCTTGAATGTGCATTCCGATCCCTCTCTTTCTCCCTTTATTTTATCACAAAGAAAGAAAATTTGCAAGTCTTTTTCAAGAATGCGAAAAAAATTCATCCATGTCACAGACAATTCCGTAATCCGCGTATTCGAAAACAGGCGCATTTTTATCTCGATCGATGGCAATTACGGTTCCCGAGCCCTTCATTCCCGCAATGTGATGTACGGCTCCCGAAATGCCGAAGGTAACATACACGCGAGGACTGACTGTCCGCCCCGTGAGACCCACTTGGCATTCATAAGGTGCCATTTCAGCATCCACCGCCGCACGGGATGCTACCATCTCGGCACCGTATTTTTCGGCCAGTTCAGCGAGAGCCTCACGAAAAGCCGCTGCTCCCTTTCCCATAGCAAACATGACATCGGATTCCCCCTCCTCGGAGGTGCGGATGGTAGCCATAGCAGGAGAGGTGTCACAAACGATCTTGGCAATAATATTGCCGGCAAACGCAGGACGGTACATAAACAAATGCTCGCCGTCGGTCTCCAAAGCCGTACAATCGGCGCAAAGTCCTGTTTCCAAAAGAACCGCAACCGTTGCCGCCGTCTCCTTGGCCCAAGGACTGCTGTCCCAAAGCACAACAGACGGCTTTTCCGCGCGAATCCTTTCGACCAATCGCTCGGGAGTATCCCGTTCGATAACGGTAACACTCCGACTGATGCTCATTGCCATGTTTCTTGTCTTTTCCCCGACGATCCATACGTTTTCGAGCAACGCCGCGCTGCTTCCGCTCACCGACACCGTTCGCTTTTCTTCCGTACGAGCGGTTTGAACGATACCTTCGAACTCCGACGGCGAAATAAAGCGACAATGCCGCTTGTCCGATTGGTTTTTAAAAGATCCCATCACCCTTGTAGGAGATCCCTTTTGTCCGCAACGGGTCACATCTGCCCCAATATCAGCGGCACTCAGGCGTGTCACCGTCCCCACACGGGAACGAATGCTGGGCAAACGCAATGTGTGGATCCGTTCGACTGTAATAAGAGCGGGATAGGAGACAGTCTTCACCTCACCAGCACGTGTCCGACAAGTAATCTGCCTCTCATCCACCATATCCACCGCCATGACCCCCGTGATCAAGCCAAAACCGAGCCGAGCCGCAAGACCGGGACCGACCTGTGCGGTATCGCCCTCCATGGTCTGTCGCCCGCAAATAATGAGATCGGGACGCAATGTTTCCATCGCCTTTGACAGTGCATAGGTAGTAGCAAGAGTATCCGCCCCCGCAAACGCCGTGTCACAAAGATGGTATACCTCCTTGGCACCGAGACGGGTAAGGCGAAGCAGCTCTTCTCCGCACTTCTCCTGCGCCATGGATACCAAAAGAACCTCCGCGTTCGGCATCCGCAGAGCCGCCTCATAAGCACTGGCCTCAAAAGGACCGATCTGCCCGTCGGACGCCGGTCTCACACAAACCGCCACTCTCATGAGCGACCTCCGTAAATGGGAGCCAACGCATCATGGATGCGAACATATTCATCGAACAGTTTGGCATATCGTTCGGTATTTTCCATATTGGGCTTAACCAGCCCGACTCGCTTAATACATTTTTGCACCGCATCGCGAGGAGATGCAAAAATACCGATCGCCACACCTGCCAGCATGGCTGAACCGAGCGACGAATCGCTGCTTTCGGTGATCGCCAGCTCTATTCCCAAGCAATCGGCGGTGATCCCCGCCCACAGCTTGCTTTTGGCACCGCCGCCGATCAGAGTAGCACAAGAGGCGGCAGAGATACCGATATCAGCCAACGTGCGTTTGGAATGAAGCAAGGAATAGGCAACCCCTTCCAACACACTCCTCGTAAAATGAGCCTTGGTATGTGTGGAACGGAAGCCCACAAAGCTACCGCAAAGCGCCGGATCGGCATAAGGAGTCAATTCTCCGTTGATATAGGGATGGTAGACCAGCCCCTCACTTCCCACAGGAATCTCGGCCGCCCCTGCATCCAGCTCACGGTAATCTCCACCGAAGGTATCTCGGTACCAACGGAAGGACGAAGCCGCCGCCTTGGTAGCCGAACCGGGATACCAAAGTCCCGAAACGATATGCGGATAATTGACCAAATGACGGTTAGGATAGGCACGGTCGGTAATCACACAAATGCGTCCCGCTGTAGCAAGTTTGACTGTCGTATCTCCCTTGTCCACCGCGCCCGAGGCAAACACCTCCATAACCGTGTCAGTCGTTCCGCAGATCACGGGCGTCCCCTCGGCAAGTCCGCAATGACTCGCCGCATTCGCCGTTACCGCTCCGATCACATCCATGGGATCGACCAACGGGGGGAGCACAGAGGACGAAAGACCGATAAGCCCGCAAAGCTCCTCCGACCACTCGCCGCGTCCCAGATCATAGAGCATACTGCCGGCCGCCTCAATGCGGTCAGTGCAGAAGACTCCCGTCAAGAGCCACCGAAGATAATCCTTTTCAAAAAAGATTCGTCCGATCTTCCCAAAAACCTCCGGCTCATGATCGCGCACCCAAAGAAGCTGGGGCAATGTCCAAATAGTATCGGGGCGGTGATAGGTCAATTCAAAAATACGAGCTCCAAAGTTGTCGCGAAGATAAGCCGACTCGACCGAAGCACGGCAATCTGTCCAGTGAATAGCATGGCGTAGCGGCTTCCCTGTGATGTCACAAAGGAGCGCGGTATGAGTAGCCGAATCGATGGCCACCGCCGCGATGTCCGTGGGAGAGATGCCGCTCTTATCAAGCAATGCGCGGATATTTCGCCACAGCGCCGCCTCCCAGTCGCAAGGATCTTGCTCACAGTATCCGAGCGAAGGGTGGAGTGTGAGATATTCTTCGGTGCATTCGGCGGCAATGCGGCCGTCCGCCGCCAACAAAGTGGCTTTAGACGCGCCGCCGCCGAAATCAATTCCCAATAAGTATTTCATAGGTCATCGCTTGGCGATCCAGTCATGCTCCGGATCGTTGCTTCGGTTAAATCCCTGATGATCTCCTGCCATCAGCCACAGGAAGTAGCTCTTGTATCCGGGGGTGGATACCGTGGTGTGATAGCCATAAGGGAACTCTACCAGTTCGTCGTTCTTAACGCGATATGCCTCGTCGATCTCCCCATCCGAGGTGTAAAGGCACTGAACCGCAAAACCCTGTTTGGGCTCAAAAAGGAAATAGTAGATCTCCTCCGCAATGCATTCGGCGGGCATATTGTCCTCGTCATGCTTGTGAGGGGGAAAGCCTGCCCAGTTGCCCTCGGTGCAATAAGCTTCACCAATGGTCAAGATCTTGGCATTGGAATTGCCGTCGATAATAAAACTGGTCTCACGCTGGAACGGAACCTCACCGAGCAGCTTGAGTACTACATGATCCTCACGAAGCACCTGAGGCTCGGTCTTTTCTCCAACGGGTGTCGCACAAACAGCGATCTTCAGATGATCCAGCGCCACGATCTCAAGCGCCTGCTCGCGAGGCATATAAAAGCTCTCGGCGCGACGATTTTCAAATACGCTGTTTCTGTTGCCCACATTCTCAAAGCATCTACCGTCAAACTTGACATCGCAATGCCCTTCAAGAATGATAAATGCCGTCTCTTTATCCTCGGTGCGGAAGCTCTGCGTCTCGCCCGCATCCAACTCAATAATGCCGAATTCCAACTTTTTGAGACTGCACTCCCCGATCTTACAAATGGGAGTATAGCCCTTTTGGGGCTTATAAGCCTTCTTAAAATTCATAACCCTTCTCCTTTACTAAATTCATGACCGTTTCAAAATCGGGAACACTTTGACGCGCACCGACGCCGGTACACTTGATCGCTGAAGTAGCCGAAGCAAACACACAGCAATCCCGATAATCGAAGCCACGCGCCACAGCCGCCGCAAAAGCACCGTGGAACACGTCTCCCGCACCGTTGGAATCCACCGCCCGAACGGGGAACGCGGGATAGTCCCAAAACTCGTTGCCGTCAAAAAACAGACCGCCCAGCTTACCGCGAGTAATGACCACCACCTCAGGATGATAGGTGTTCATCAATTTTTTTGCCGCCTCACGCACATCGTTCGTTCCCGTATGCGCCAAAGCAAATTCCTCCGAGGGGATCATAATATCGGTCAGCGCAAGAAGTCGCTCCACACCGACATAAAGACCGCCGCAATCATAAAGAACCTTGGTGCCGCTTGCCCGAGCGATCTTGGCCGCTTCCTCGGCTCCGTCCATTTCGTTGCCGTCGATCATGAGAATGTCCGCCTCGCGCACCGCCTCTTGCTGTGCTTGATTCAGTTTGAGCGCGGGCAGATCGCCTTTGTCAAACACGCAGGTGCGAGTTGCGTTGTCTGTAGCCAGCCAAATGACCGAGGTAAAGGAGCGGTAACCGCTCTCCACCGTAATGTGCTCGGTGCCAACGCCGTATTTTTTGAAGTCCTCCATGAGGAACTTTCCGCCGCCGTCATCCGAAAGTACGCCGATAAAACTCGCAGAAGCGCCCAGTTTTGCCGCCGCCACGATGCCTGTTGCCGTAGGACCGCCGCCCGCCGCTTGGCTGGATACCGCACGCATCTTGGTGTCCTCACGGGGATAGCTCGGCACATGGATCAGGGTATCCATCACGCACGCGCCGATGCCGACAATACTGTATTGCTTCATACAGCCTTGCCCTCCGCACCCACAAGGGCGATCTTCTCCAAAGCCAGTGCCTTGACCGACGCAATGGCTTTCTTCATGTAAATATCAACCGCGATGCTGCGATTGGGGTCGGCCATAGTCTCCTGCACACCCTCGGTGAAGGAACAGCAAACGTCAGTGCCGATATTCATCTTACGAATGCCCGCCTTGATGGCCAGTTTAACCTGATCGTCGGGAATGCCCGAACCACCGTGAAGCACAAGGGGCAGTCCCCCGGTTGCCTTGTGGATCGCCGCGACACGCTCGATATCCAGCTTGGGAGGCTTTTTATAATGACCGTGCGCATTGCCAACCAAAACCGCCAGACAGCAAACACCCGTTGCCTTAACAAATTCAGCCGCCTCCTCGGGAGAAGTGAACTCGTCCATAGCATCATCATTGACGCTGCCGATATGACCCAACTCGCCCTCCACGGGAACACCCACCAACGCACAGGAATCCACCACCTTCTTGGTCAGCGCTACATTCTCCTCATAAGGATGCGCCGAACCGTCCAGCATAATACCCGTAGCGCCACTGCGAAGCGCCAGCAAAACTTCCTTTTCCGAGGGACCGTGGTCAAGGTGAAGACAAACGGGAACGCTTGCTCTCTTGGCCGCCTCCAGTACTACAGGCGCGAGATAGATGCCCGTTCCCTCGTTGAAAAGACGGGGATAGATCTGCAGGATCACAGGAGCCTTCTTTTCCTCGGCCGCCGCAATCACACCCATGACCGTTTCCATGTTGTATACGTTGAAGGCGGGGATGCAATATTCACCCTTATCCGCCATATCAATGATCTGCTTGAGATTTACCAGCATGATATCCCCTCCTTAACCTACAATGAGATCTTCAATGGAGAGAACGGTGATACCGCACTCCTCTGCCACGCGATTCAGCGCCACATACTCGGAAACCGAAGCGGTCACTACACAATCGGCACCCACACCGCGAACATTGGTCAGACGGTCACGGGAAACCTGCTTCATGACATCGGGCATCCATTCGTTCATCAAAATGTTGCCTGCCCACATGGTGTGCTTACCGTAAAGAAGCATCTCGGAGAGCTCACAGTATGCGGCAACGACCGCGCGAGGCTCCTCGGTCTCGCCAAGATCACGAGCCAACTGGAAGGGATCGTGATACACGACCTTGCGACCGCTCTGAAGTGCCTTGAGAGAGCCTACGGAAAGGCATTCGGCCAATGCGGCAGTAAAGGTAACCACCTTGGCGGAAAGCTCAATGCCCCACTCCTTGTACTCACGCTTGAGCACGCGGGCGTCCTGAGGATCGTAAGCAATGACCGTCTTATAAGCATTCATCTGCTTAGCACAAGCCGTCATCTGCTGCTTGGTCTCGTCAGCCGCACCGATGAGGTATTCCAACTGCTGACCGGAAGCGAGCTCATCGGAAAGCACCGTAAACTTCACTCCCGCCTTCTCCAGTGCCCGGATCGCTTTAACTGCCTGTGCAGGCGCCATATAACGTGCATCAACACCAAGGAACAAAAGCGTGTCGGTCACCGCGCTGTGTGCCGCGATCGCCTCTGCCAGCGCCCCGTCAAGCTCGGTCTTGCCATAAGCATTTCCATGATCAAGACAGTTATCAACCAAAACATTTATGTATTCGGGAAGCTTGCCCTCCAAAGCGGCATCCAATCTTGCTGCCTTGGTAAACATAACGGGATCCCATCCTGTCACGCACTCCTTGGTGCACGCACCGCAGCAGGCGCACTCGTATACATTGTCGATCACCTCTGTGATATCATAGACCTCGCGATTGACAAGAGACAGTCCAAGTGCTCTTGCGCGAGAAGTGTTTCTCTCCAGACCCGTTGCGTTTCCGATGGGGCAGATGTGTCTGCACATCCAACAGAACCGACAAGCGTCTACATGGGTTTTACAAGTCTCATTCATTGTTCATTACCTCCGATTACAGTCCCAGCTTAAAGGGATTCATAATGCCGTTGGGGTCAAGCTGCTTCTTAATACCCTCAAATACCTGCATAGCAGGACCGTACTGCTCTTTCATCAGTCGACCCAGCTTAATGCCCACTCCGTGATGGTCATTGACCACGCCGCCGTGTGCAATGGCGGTACGGACACCGACTGTCCAGATCTGCTGGTGCAAGCGAAGAGCCTCAACGGGATCTCTCGGAACGTCCTTCCCTTCCACGATAAAGCGGTCGTAGATCATGGAGCCCCACTCATACCAGTGCGAGAAATGCGCGATGAATTTCGCCTGCGGGAAGTTGGACTCGATGGCCTGCTTCATTGCCCAATAGATCTCCTCAATCTTACCGTAGGGAGCGATGGTATCCATGGTGCCGAACATCTGGGGGATATCCATCATATGACCGGGATAGAAGAAGGTGATCTTCTCGTTCCACCACTTTTCACCGTACTCACTGCCCATATCCTCCGCACCGTACTTGGTGAAGGTGTCAAGCAGGATCTTTTCCTCGACCTCTACCATCTCGTGAACGCCCTCGTAAGCCACGTTCATGAATGCGCCGTCGCGCTCTACACCGACGATCTTCTTGATGAGAGATGCCGTCTCGGCAGGGTCATACAAACGCATGACCGAGGGCTTGAACTTTTGAAGAAGCTCGCGAGATGCCTTGAATGCGGCGCTCATGTCCTTGAAAAGGAATCCGCGGAAGCGTCTCTCCTCGGGCTGGTCATAAATACGCATTTGTGCCTTGGTGATAACACCCAGCGTACCCTCGGAGCCGATGAAGATCTGGTTAAGGTCGGGACCTGCCGCGTGCTTGGGCGCGGATGCCGTCTCGATGATATCGCCGTTGGGAAGAACGACCTCCATCTTGAGCACCATATCATCGATCTTACCGTACTTGGTAGAAACCACACCGATACCGCGATGCGCAAGGAAGCCGCCCACGGTGGAGCAGGTCAAGGAAGAGGGATAGTGCATGGTAGCCTTACCGACCTCGTTTGCCGCCCACTCGATGTGCTTATAGATGGCACCCGTGCCACACTCGATGTACATGGCCTCGGTGTTGACATCATAAATCTTATTCATGCGCTTGGTATCAAGCACGATACCGCCGGCTACGGGAATCGCGCCGCCTTGGGTTCCGCCGCCGCCGCCCCATGTGGTTACGGGGATCTTGTAGTAGTTGGCAATCTTAAGCACCTTGGAGGTCTCCTGTGCGTCCTTGGGAGCCACCACAAAGTCTGCCGCAGGCATCAACCGTCCGCGGTCAGCCCACATACGGGACAGCCAATAATAGTCAACGCTGTGCGTTACCTTGTCGATCTCTCTTGTAGAGCAATTTTCCTTTCCCACCGCATCTTCCAGCTCGGTCAGGATCATTGCTGTCAAAAATTCATTGTGTTGCATTTGCTTTCTCCTTAATCCAAAGTTTTATCAATGTTCAGCGCGGGAAAATATTTGCAGAACTCCCGCATTTCTTTTGTGTAGTCACCCTCGATCTCCACAAAATGGTGGATGTAGGGGCCGTCAAGCAGGCGATCCTCCCACTTTTGAAGGTCATCAAACTCGCCCCAGATATAGGTGCCGTGAGTTTGAGGTCCCTCTACCGTGTGGCACTTGCCGGCAAGCATCATATACTTACCGTTATCTTGGTCGATACGCGCCACCGTGTAAGTGCCGTCTTTGCCGCGGAACCACTCGCGCTGGTTTACAAGGCGCGCCTCGGAATCGGGAGCCTTGACCGAAAGCGGGAAGGGACCGCAGTGCCACAAAAGCTCGGCATTCTTGTTCTCGGGGTGACGAACGGTAAACTCACCGAGGAAAGGTCTTGCCTCACCCAGCGCCGCCGACTCAAGAAGCACCATGGTCATAGCACAGTGCATATCGCTTTCGCAGCTAATGATGTAACCGAGGTCATTGAGAATGCCGTAGACCGCGCAGGGAGCGAGACCGTCGAACATCACCGGTGTAGCCGTCCAGCACTCGGCGGATATCACGTCCAGCTTAAATTCTTCAAACAGACCTATGTAAGTAACCACAAGGCAAGCCATGCGCTCCAAATAATTGGGAGTCAGGTCATCCATTTTGTAATTGTTCTTGAACACTTCAACAAAGTGAGCGATCTGCTCTTTTTTCTCCTCCTTGGTCTTCAGAAAACGATCTTGGAGGATAGCCAAGTTGATGGGCACAATACGCAGACCAAACCGCTGCATCAGCTCGCCCTCATTCCAAATGACCGAGAAGAAGGGCGCGGGACGGGTACCCACCTGTCCAATGCGCAGCGACGAGAAATTTTTGACCATACACGCCACGCGAACAAAGCTTGCAAAGCCCTCACGGAACTCCTCCGACTCCACACGGCAGCAGGGCAAATGAGAGAACGGAATACTGTATCTCTGCATCTGACGGGAAACACCGAACAGACCGCACTGCGAGTCGGTGGGGCGCATACCGTCCACATAATACTCATCGTCAAGAGGAGCCCAAAGCAGGATGGGTTTTCCGATCGCTTTGGCAATGTCGGCGGCAACTTCCTCATTACCGAAATTGGTATTGATAAGAAGTACCGCATCCACCTCCGCCTCGCGGAATCGAGCAATGGCATCGGCGGCAGAAGCATCGTCAAAGATCAGATCATTGCAACCGAGCCCCTTGGTGTCTACGAACGAAACGTGCTTGTCCGCAAAATTGGTCTCGATATAATCGACAAAACGGTGTCCTCGCTCTTCGGCGGAGACCCAGGTCAGAAAGGTCTTTGCCGGACGGTTGGTTGTATTTCTCCGCATGGGCAGAAGACCGATCTTGATATCATGATTGAGCATAAAAAATCTCCTTTCACAAATTTATACACTTTTATTATAACGTATCCCATTGACCGTGAAAATGGTTTTTTCCATTTATTTTTTGTAAAAAACGATACAAAACGCAAAAAATATGTTATAATAGAAACGGCAAAGCAAAATTTCGTTTGTAAGAAAGGAGAGCACCATGAAGATCATCCCATTTGAAGAACTGTATCATCGGGACTTTTTCATCAGTGACCCCATTTCCAAGCCCCAATATTGGCACAGCCGCGGCAATGTCTACAATGCCCTCGGCAAGCCCAAGTTATCTCACACCCTCCTGTGGTTCAAAAACTGCTCGGCCACCATCACCGACATTCACGGTCACACCATCGAAGTTAAAAAGAACCAGCTCGCCTACATGGCCAAAGATATTGAATACATCGTAGAATTTCACGACACCAACCCCGATGATGTGGATACCATCGTCATTCATTTCCAAATGACCGACAAAAACGGAGAGGATATTGCCCCCACCCTCACCCCCACCGTTTGCATAAAAAATGTGGACGTTTCCCTCGGCATGGCTATGGAAATGCTGTCCGAGGAGTTCAAAAAGAACATCGTATGCATCCCCGAAGTCAATTCGGTGATCTATCGCATTCTGGCGGCAATCTGTCAGCGCGAACGGCGCGCCACCACCAAAAATAAATTTGCCTGCATTCGTGAGGGCATCGAGCTTTTAGAGCAAGACAGCGATATGAGTATCGCAGATATCGCCCACCGTTGTGGGGTCAGCGAGTGTTATTTCCGCCGCCTGTTCCACGAATACAGCGGAGAAAATCCCATCAACTTCCGCCAACGTCACCGCATCGAAAAGGCCAAACAGATGCTGCTTTCCGATGACATGATGACCATTGGAGAGATCGCGCAAGAGCTACAGTTTTCCGACATTTACCATTTCAGCAAAACATTTAAACACCTCGTTGGTGTTTCCCCCAGTCAATTTGTCAAAAATGCAACTGCGGGTGGAAGTGTTTTTTTAAAAAAAGCACCGTAATAACCTTTCAGGGAAGCATTTTCGACCAAAAAATATGGTTTTCTCAAAAAAATCTCTTGCAACACAACGCAATTTGTGATAAAATATAGGCATATTTTTTAGGTGCTTATCCTTGGTTCCTAAAAACCGAAGATAAAAGGGATAAAAAGCCATGTGCATTTTAAACTTTTCATCCATGATAAAGTCACATAATATCACAACTTAAAAGCGGAAACAGTGAATCGGCGGCAAAGCTATTCTCGTCTCGGCTTTCCCTGCATACTAAAAACGGAAAGGTTGTCCCCTTCCCCAAGTCTGATCAATATAAAGGTTTGGTGTTTCCATGAGATTTGACATAGTTCTTTCCAATGTTTTGGTAACCCTGATGTACATACTTCCCGGGTTTATCGTCTGTAAAATGAAAAAGGCAGTGGCCGACCATCTCTCCACACTTTCGGGAGTCTTGGTCTATGCCTGCGCACCTTGCATGGTGGTAACATCCTTCCTTGCACTTGACTTTTCTTGGGAAAATGTTGCCAACATGGGGCTGTTCTTTGTAGCGACCTTTGTCCTCCAAGCAGCCTTCATGGGGCTGATCTTTCTGATTTTTCGACAAAAAATGCAGGATGCCAAGTATCGAATTTTAGCAATCGGCTCGGTTCTCGGCAATGTGGGGTTCTTCGGCTTGCCCGTTGTCAAGGCACTGCTTCCCAACAACCCCGAAGTCATGTGCTACTCCTCGGTCTATGTCATTTCCATGAACATTCTGGTCTTTACGGTAGGCGTCTTCTGCCTGACGGGTAAAAAGCAATATATGACCCTCAAAGCCGCCGTTTTTAATCCCAGTATGTTCGGCTTTGTAACCGGATTGATCCTGTATCTCATCAGCGCAAGAAACTTTATCCCTTCCCTTGTACAAGACAGTGTAGGGCTTCTCGGAACCATGACCACCCCTCTTTGTATGATCATCCTCGGCATTCGTCTGGCCTCGGTCGACTTTTTGAAGCTCTTTACCAGGCCGATCATCTACGGGATCTGCCTTTGCAAATTGCTCCTGTTCCCTCTGTTTTGCTATGCCGCCATCGTATTCTTGCCTTTGGCAGAATCCTTCAAAGCCAGCATTTTGATCCTGTCGGCAACACCGTGTGCCTCGGTCATTTTCAACATAGCCGAGATGCACAGAAGCGAGACCGAGCTGTCCGCCAACTGCGTTTTGCTTACCACCCTGCTCTGTTTTATCACCATTCCCGTCATGACATTGCTCTTGTAACCGTACGAAAGGAGAAAAACATGAAGATCAAACTCAATCCCGACGCAGAAGTCGTCAAAGCCATCAAAGAAGGTCTTGAACGTACGGGCGGCTATTGCCCCTGCCGAATGGCACAAACCGAAGAAAACAAATGTATGTGCCTCGAATTTCGCAATCAGATCAAGGATCCCGATTTTGAAGGTTATTGCCACTGTATGCTTTACTATAAATCGAGGGAAAACTAACTCCACCCCAAAAGAAAGGAATATCAAAATGGCTGAAATCACCATCACCGAAAACAATTTTGAAGAAGAGGTACTGAACTCCTCCATCCCCGTTCTCGTAGACTTCTGGGCAACCTGGTGCGGTCCCTGCCGTATGCTGGCACCCGTCATCGAAGAGATCGCAGAAGAATACCAAAAAGAGATCAAGGTCGGCAAGATCAACGTCGACGAAGAAAGAAATCTCGCCATCCGCTTCGGCATTGAAAGCATCCCCACCGTCCTTCTTTTCAAGGCCGGCAAAATCGTAGCCAAATCCGTCGGTTTCCGCACGAAAGATCAACTGGAAAGTATGTTCCTGTAAACTCCGCCTGCGGGCGGAGGAGGTCGCTTTTTTGAAAAAAAGCTCCGCAAAAAACTTTTGTTCCGCGCCCTTACGGGAGTTTGAGCGAACACACTGCACCCCATAGGGTGTTTCTATGTTTGCACAAATTACCAAAAGGGCGCGGATCAAAAGTTTTTGCGGAGCTTTTTTCAAAAAGCGACCTCCCCTGCCCGCAGGCGAAAAAACGCAGCCACAAAAATTGGCTGCGTTTTTTAATTATTTTACGGTGTTGGTCTTGTCTTTTTGGATAACGTCATGAGCGCCGCCCTCGACGATACTGGTTGCGGAAACCAGCGTCAAAACAGCCTTCTCTTGGAATTCGGGAATGGTCAACGCACCGCAGTTGCACATAGTGGAGCGCACCTTTGCCAACGACATCGCTACGTTGTCCTTCAAGCTACCTGCATAAGGAACATAGGAGTCAACGCCTTCCTCAAAGGACAGCTTTCTGTCGCCGCCAAGGTCGTATCTCTGCCAGTTGCGCGCACGGGCCGAGCCTTCGCCCCAATACTCCTTATAGTAGGTTCCTCCGATGCTGACTTTGTTGGAGGGGCTTTCATCAAAGCGGGCAAAGTATCTGCCAAGCATGACGAAATCCGCTCCCATGGCCAGCGCCAAAGTGATATGATGGTCATAGACAATACCGCCATCAGAACAAACGGGAACGTAAATACCCGTCTCCTCAAAATAACGGTCACGTTCGGCACAAACGTCGATCAAAGCCGTAGCCTGACCGCGTCCGATGCCCTTGGTCTCACGGGTGATACAGATCGAGCCGCCGCCGATACCCACCTTAATGAAGTCCGCACCGCAAT
The DNA here is from genome assembly GCA_045537235.1 of Eubacteriales bacterium. Taxonomy (GTDB): domain Bacteria; phylum Bacillota; class Clostridia; order Oscillospirales; family CAG-272; genus RGIG8775. The sequence continues at coordinate 2,910 of JAZSPB010000150.1, read as the reverse complement.
CGGCAAGGAACCGGAATCCGTCGGCATCCACTACATTACCTGCGCCAACCTTGACCGAGTCACCGTAGTGCTCTCGGATCCACTCAATGGTCAGCTTCTGCCACTCGGAAAAGCCCTCGGAGGAGTCAATGCAAAGCACGTCAACACCTGCCTCAATGAGGGCGGGAACGCGTTCAGCATAGTCTCTGGTATTGATACCCGCACCTACCACATAGCGCTTGGAGCTATCAAGGAGTTCGTTGGGATTCTGCTTATGAGTGTCATAGTCCTTGCGGAACACGAAATAGCAAAGCTTGCCGTCCTCGTCAATAATGGGGAGTGAATTCAGCTTGTGCTCCCAAATAATATCATTGGCCTCTTTAAGGGTGGTCCCCTCTTTGGCCCAGATCAGCTTGTCAAAGGGGGTCATGAACTCCTTGACCTTGGTCGCAGGATCCATACGGCTGACACGATAGTCGCGGCTGGTCACAATACCGACCAGCTTGCCCTCGGCAGTACCGTCCTCGGTGATTGCAATGGTGGAGTGACCGGTCGCTTCTTTCAGTGCTACACAGTCCGCCATGGTAGCCTCGGGACTGAGATTGGAGTCGCTCTTGACAAAGCCCGCCTTATAATTCTTTGCACGTCTGACCATAGCAGCCTCGTCCTCAATGGACTGAGAACCATAGATAAAGGCCACACCCCCCTCGGTTGCCAGTGCCACTGCCAACTTATCGCCGGACACCGACTGCATGATTGCCGAAACCATGGGAATATTCATGGAAATTGCAGGCTTCTCCCCCTTCTTGAACTTAACAAGAGGGGTCTTAAGGCTGACATTGGCAGGTACACACTCGGAGGAGGAGTACCCGGGAATCAGCAAATATTCGTTAAAAGTATGAGAAGGCTCATTGATAAACTTTGCCATTTTTAAACTCCTTTGTTCTCTAGAATTTGTTTAGATTCGCAGTAAATGCAACGGCAAATACCGCGTGTGGGATCGACATTACGAAAAATATGCGACAGTTCTTGTTCGGTGGAGGTGATACAACGGGGATTGACACAAGTAAGGGTTCCTTCCACAAGCTCTCCCTCGGGAGCCGGCGATTCCCCACCCTTTTTTGCTTTCTCAAGAAGGCGAAGGATCAGTGCCATTCTCATATATTTTCCGTTCAGCACCTGCTTAAAATAGCATGCCCGTGGATCGTCGTCCACCTTGACGCTGATCTCATTGACACGAGGCAACGGATGCAAAATGGCTAAATCGGACTTGGCATTCTCCAACTTATCCACGGTCAGAATATAGCTATCCTTCAATCGCTCATATTCATCGGGATCGGCAAACCGCTCACGTTGAATACGGGTCATATAGAGGATATCCAACTCCGACATAGCGGCTTCAAGGTCGGCGGTCTCGGTATAAGACATACCGTTCTTTTCCATCACCTCATAGCGCACATAATCGGGAACACGCAATTCCTCGGGGGAGATCAGAACAATATGGATCCCCTCATATCGGGACAGCGCAGAAATCAAAGAATGTACTGTTCGGCCGTATTTGAGATCGCCGCAGAAGCCGACTGTCAGATGGTCCAGCCGTCCCTTTTCGCGGTGAATGGTCAAAAGATCGGCCAAGGTCTGCGTAGGATGGCAATGACCGCCGTCACCCGCATTGATCACGGGAATGATGGCATTGATCGACGCGACATACGGCGCACCTTCCTTGGGGTGACGCATCGCGATGATATCGGCATAACAACTAATGACCTTGGCGGTATCGGCAATGCTCTCCCCCTTGGAGGCCGACGAAGAATTGGCCTCGGAGAATCCGATCACATTTCCGCCCAGCTCCAACATAGCCGCCTCAAAGCTGAGTCGGGTTCGGGTGGACGGTTCAAAGAACAGCGTTGCCAGCTTCTTGCCTCGGCAAGCCTCACTGTACTTATCGGGATGTTCAATAATGTCCTCCGCCACCCCGATCAGTTCTTCCAGCTCGGCGGTGGAAAAATCCTGTATATCGATCAGGTGTCTCATCTTGACCTCACTTATGCTTTGGCGCCGTTGACCGCCAGATAATTCTTGATGCGTTCCACATTTTCAGCGTTGGCCGCATCTTCTTCAAGATACTCGATAATATCGTAAACATCGACAATGGAGTATACGGGGAAGCCGAACTGCTCCTCGATCTCCTGCATAGCACCCTTTTCGGTCTGACCCTTTTCCTTACGGTCAACCATAATGAAAGTAGCCGCAACCTTTACACCTTCAAGGTGGGAAAGGATCTCCATACTCTCGCGGATCGCGGTACCTGCGGTGATTACATCCTCGATGATGACGACCTCTTCACCCGCGGTAGGAACATAACCGACGAAAACACCGCCTTCACCGTGATCCTTGACCTCTTTACGATTGAAGAAGAAAGGCACGTTCAAGTCATTCTTGGAAAGAGCGACCGCCGCGGAAACCGCCAGCGAAATGCCCTTGTAAGCAGGACCGTAAAGCACAGCCTTTTTGGCACCCACCTTTTCGAAATATGCCTTGGCGTAGAACTCACCGAGCTTTGCGATATCGTCACCCGTCTTGATCATACCCGCATTAATGAAATAGGGGATCTTACGTCCGCTCTTTGCGGTGAAGTCACCGAATTTAAGAACGCCTGCACTCTCCAAAAACTGTATAAATTCTCTCTTATAGCTTTCCATATCCATTCTCCTCTCAATCGACAAATTCAGCTACACAACAAGTCGGAGGCCAAGCGGTCTTAGGAAGACAAGCTTTATAGTCACCTCCTTGGCTCACAGAACGCCATGGCTACGACCCGACTTAGTCACCGAATTTAAGCACGCCTGCACTCTCCAAAAACTGTATAAATTCTCTCTTATAGCTTTCCATATCCATTCTCCTCTCAATCGACAAATTCAGCTACACAAC
>JAZSPB010000118.1:0-2691 GCA_045537235.1 Eubacteriales bacterium | reverse complement strand
AATTAAAAAAACCACCCCCAAATCTACGAAAGGACGGGACACCCCCGAAACAACCATGTACGATATCATAATCGTAGGAGCCGGCCCCGCCGGACTCACCGCAGCCCTGTACGCGCGCCGCGCGGAAAAAAGCGTACTCATTCTCGAGCGCTCCACCTTCGGTGGTCAAATGACATATTCCCCCAAGATCGAAAACTACCCCGGCACAGGCACCCTCTCGGGCAATGAACTGGCCGACAAAATGGTCGAGCAAGTGCTGGAACAAGGCGCCGACATTGAGCTTGAAACCGTCTCCGCCATCCAAGACGAAGGCGAAATCAAACGCGTCATCACCGACAGCGGCGAATACGAAGCTCGCGCTGTCATCCTCTCCGTAGGCGTCAAACACCGCCAACTGGGACTGGAACGCGAAAACGACTTGGTCGGAAAAGGAATCTCCTTCTGCGCCGTTTGCGACGGTGCCTTCTATCGCGACCGTACCGTGGCTGTCATTGGCGGCGGCAACTCGGCGCTCCAAGAAGCCCTCCTTCTCTCCGAAGGCTGCCACAAGGTCTATGTCATCCAAAACCTCGACTTCTTCACGGGCGAAACCGCCCTTGTCAACAAGCTCAAAGCCAAGGAAAATGTGGAATTTATCATGAGCACCGTGGTCACCGAGCTGATCGGCGCCGATGAGCTCTCGGGCATTCGCATCAAGGGAAATGACGGACAGCAGACCGAGCTCGCCGTTGACGGCATGTTCGTCGCCATCGGTTTGATTCCCTGCAATGCCCCCTTCGCCAACGTGGCTGCCCTTAATGACTACGGCTACTTCGCCGCTGACGAGACCTGCGCCACCTCTACCCCCGGTGTGTTCGTTGCAGGCGATTGCCGTCAAAAATCCATCCGCCAAGTCACGACCGCCACGGCTGACGGAGCCTCTGCCGCCCTTGCCGCGTGCCGTTATTTGGAAAAATAACAGCGGCGATGAGCAAAATCTCGGTTTCCTTGCCCGTTTTTGCTTAAAAACAGACGTTTTTTTCGTCATTTTTCAAAAAAATCAACAAAAATAAAAAAAACTCTTGACAAACGCCCCCATTTATGTATATAATATGGAGTGTCATTGTGTAAAAGCGTAAAAAGGCTGAAAAGCAACACGCTTCCGATAAAGATTCAAGGAGGTGCAGAAAATGCTCAGAACTTACCAACCCAAAAAGCGTCAGAGAAAGAAGGAGCATGGCTTCAGAAAAAGAATGAAAACTGCCGACGGCAGAAACGTTCTCAAGAGAAGACGCGCAAAAGGCAGAAAGAGACTGACCTATTGATAGAGCTGTAAAGCTCATTTCCAAAACCGTCGATGCGTTATCAAGACGTAACTCACGCGTGATCCCTCACCGTGCCGTTCTCCCTTGCCGCATCGCGGTTTTTTTCTACGATTCCCATTTGACGACCCAACACAAACATTTTAAACATTACGGAAGAGTTGTTACCCAATGAAACATTCGGCTATTACGGAAAACCATCTTTATAATAAAGTATTTCAACGTGGCGATCGCTTTGTGGGCAAGTACGTCACTGTCCACATCCTTACCGACTATGCCGCCAAAAGGCGAATGAAGGCGCATCCGCTGAAGAAATTCACCAATCGCATCGGTCTCTCGGTTACCAAAAAGATCGGCGGAGCGGTACAGCGAAACCGCGCCAAGCGCATCATCCGCGCAGGGCTTCGCGCCGTAGAGGCTCATTCTCCGCTCAAAACGGGAAAACTGATCGTCATCGGCGCCCGTCCCGATATTGTGGGCAAAACAAGCGTCGATATCTACCGTGAGCTCTCGTTTGCATTCCGAAAGCTCGATATGCTGGTCGATCACGGCAAGAAAGAAAAGCAATCATGAAATACTTATGTATATGGCTCATACGCTTTTACAGGAAGGTACTGTCCCCACTCAAACGAAACCCCACTTGTAGGTTTACCCCTACTTGTTCCGCCTATGCCCTCGAGGCATTTCAGAAACGTGGCTTTTTTGTGGGAATGGCTCTCACGGTATGGAGGATCCTCCGATGCAATCCATTCAGCGTCGGCGGCTACGATCCCGTACCCGAAAAGCGCCCACGCAGGGGTAAAGGAAGTGCCGAGAACAAGGACAACAATAATTAAGAGAGGAATTCAAAAACACTATGGATTTCATCTACAGCGCAATCGGTAAATTCTTAGGTTGGCTGGACAGCGCAACGGGCAGCTATGTGTTGGCGCTCTTCATTTTCGCCATCATCGTCGAGCTCGTTATGCTCCCTTTCGGTATCCGCCAGCAAAAGAATTCCATCAAACAGGCCACTCTGCGTCCCAAGGAAATGGCCATCCGCAAAAAATATGCCGGACGCAATGATCAACCTACTCAACAGAAAATGATGCAGGAGATCCAAGAGCTCTACCGCGCGTTGGGGATCCCTGCCCGCTATACGGTTGGTTTTAAGGTTGACGTGACGGGTGGGAAGACCACCAACGTTCGGGGTGAGGATGCCCATGCGTGGGTGGAAGTCTACGAGGATGGCTTCGGATGGCGGTACGTGGAGGTCACCGGCTCCGACGGCCAGGGCGGCGGAAGCGATCAGCCCGGCGGAAGCGGTACGGCTCCCGGCACGGGTGGCGCTCCCGACACACCCGCAGAGCCTGCTACGTGGGGTGATATCATCGCCGGATGCGGCGGGCAG
>JAZSPB010000081.1:0-5541 GCA_045537235.1 Eubacteriales bacterium | reverse complement strand
TTCGTAGCCTTGGGTGCGCGAGATTAACTTTTTTGAATAAACTGACGCTCGCCATATTGTTGGGCAAAAAATAAAACGAGTGGTTTCCTCGTTTCTTTGGGCTGTTTTGATTTTTTATATAACTTATTATTTTTTATTAGGATGTTATCTGTAGATTGCGATTTTTAATTTGTAAAAATTCAATACACCTGTCAATACACTTGTCAATACACTTGTCAATACACCTAAAAAACGAACACATTTTAATAATGCTCAAGCGCCCCCAATCCCCCCAAAGTTGCCGAAAGTAACGAAATAGATGCAAACGAAGGTAAGGCACTTGCCCAAATCTTTCGCGCGGAGGCGCGACCCAACGACTAAAACATGGCACCACTAACCACGATGCGTGGCAGAAACAGTCCCGTTGCGAAGCAGTTCGTTTGGGGCGGGGAATCGTTAAATCCCGCCCCTAAGAGGGGGAGAGAAGCGAGAGGGGGAAAGTCAGTGGTCACGAGAGCGGATGCCTTCCCCCTTGCGTGTCGTTTCTTTGGGGGAGGTGCGAAGCAACTCCTCTTTCTCCTGGGCAAGCAAAGAAAGAACGAGATCTTTGACGCAGCACTACCACCGGTTAGTGCAAAGTCTCCCCATTTCTTTTATCAAAGCAAAGAAAAAGCCATCAACGCAGCACTCATTTCCGTCAACACCGCATCTATTCACTCTCCCCAAAAGTCAAATCTCAACAACCCCACCGTCCTCTGCCGCAATCATTCCCATCTCGGCAAAGGTCTCTGCAAGAGGCTTTTCCAAATTATAAAGCCCCCCCCCAATATGATCCGCAATCAGAATCGCCTTATCTGCAAGCATCCCATTCTGACGGAGTGCCAGAGCAAGAATATTCAGCATTGCAAGATTATTATGAGTAGCAATACGGAAGTTACCCGTATCCTCCCCCACCGTGGCATCCAAAATAACAGCATCAAAAACCACCTTGTATTTGCGAAAATACTCCCACTCAATTGCAGTATACCAACCACCGTCACAACCGTAATACAACTTCTTACCGTCTTTTTCAAAAATATAGTGCAACGGCTTCTCCGCAGAGGAAAAATCGCCCACCAAATGATTGGCGGGGAGTGCGGTGACTGTCATTCCTGCGGTCTCCCATGTGTCGCAGATCTCCACGGGACAAATATCGATCCTTTGCTTTTCCTCTTCGGTGAAGTTCAGGTTCTCAAGCGCCCCCCGATGACACCAAAAGCGAAGTTTGGTCTTGGCGGCCATGATGTACTGCATCAGTGTTTCGTGGCAGAAATGATCTCCGTGAGCATGGGAGAGAAAAATATCGGTAACGACCGAGGGATCCTTGCCCAGCTTCACAGCATAATCAAAGGATTGGCGAGCAATATCTACCACGACCGTGTCGTCGATCATCATAGAGGCACAACGGCGCATTCCGTCTGTAATTTCCGACTCGTTTCTTCGGATGCTTCCCGCAGCTCCGGTTCCCAAAAATAACAATTTCATAAGTCTTCTCCTTTAAATTTCAACAGCCATACCGTCATATGCGGCCAAAACGCCGAAGGCATGGAATTTTTCGGCAATCTGCTCGTGAGACATATAGTCGTGGAGCATATTGCCCAAATGACTCGCCATAATGATTCCGCTTTCGGGCATGATACCGTCCTTAAGCGCGGCGGCAAGGATCCTTACCATGGGCATCGTGTTATGTCCGCCGATCCTTCGGTCAGAGGGATGGTCACCTACCGTGCATTCCAAAACGGCGCCGTCCGGCTTGTGCTTGTTTATTTGGCTCCATGTTTGCCCAAGGAACCATCCGCCGTCACAGCCGTAAAATAGTTTTTTTCCGTTTCTTTCTATAATGTAGTGGAGCGGCTGTTCATCCCCCGATACGATGTGATTGGCGGCGAGAGCCGTCACCCGCGCGTTGTTGGTTTCTACTGTTTCTCCTACCTCAAGCGGACAAATGTTAACCGCCTGCGCCTGCGTTTCATCAAGCAACAGATGCTCAACCGCGCCGCGATGGCACCAAAGATTGATCTTGACTTTCGCTTCGGCGGCATACTTGAGCAAGGAAGAGGGCGCATAATGATCGTCATGAGTGTGGGTGATAAAAATGTCGGTGACAGCAGAGGTGTCCAATCCCAGCTTCTTGGAAAAATCAAAGGATTGAATGGAAACGTCGATGAGTATTGTGCCGTCTATGAGCAACGTAGAGCCTCGACGTGCTCCGTCCTGAATTTGACTTTCGGGGGTGATATGGTTCTGCGCCGCACCCGTTCCGAGAAATAACAGCTTCATGATAAGCCTCCGTTTGCAATTTGTAAATTTAATAGTAGCACAACCTCGCCCAAAAGTCAAGGAGAAAGCCCGTTTTTTTTAAAACCTCTCCCTTCGAATTTGTAAAAAATGGATCCGCGTCCTTTCATAGCTTGAGCGAACATAGCCACCAAAAGGTGCAGTATGATCACTCAAGCATCGATAAGAGCGCGGATCAAAGATTTTTTGTGTACTTTCGGAGAAGGTGTGCTTTTCTTTCGAAAAAGCGACCTCCCTCGTTCACAGGCATCAAAGGGTTATAAGAACCATACCGTTGTCAGTAAGATCCAGATCAAAAGTGATATCTCCGTTTGCATTGGGGGTAGCCGTGAAGGTGGCGGCAGGCTTAAGAGTACCTTCCTCTTGCAGAACAGCGAGCTGCTCGGGCGTCAGATCTTTGGTGAAGCCTTTGCGACAGTAAAGTCCGTAGGGATTGGTGTGAGTCTCGTCGATGCGCCATACTGTGACATTGCGTTCACCCTTCACACCGTGAATGCAGACCGACTCTGTGACGGTGGGAAGCTTGCCGTCGAAGTTCTCGGTGGCGTAGGTGATAAGAACGGCATGGTTTTCGCCGCTTTGGGTGGGAATGAGACTGACGTTTTCGCGGTCAACCTCATACGCAAGCAGACCGTCGTAAAGCTTAGACATCAGTATGTAGGCATTGTAAATGGGCTTTTTGATGAAGTTGAGAGTGAAGAAATTGCGGAAGCCCGAGAAGTCTTGGGTCATTTCGTGCTGACCGGACAGACAGATCATCAGCTTTTTGATATCGGTCTTGCGCTCAATGAGGGCAGTGACCAGCTTGCCGAAGTAGACCGACATGGTGTGATCCTCGCGGGCGATGAAAGCAGGACATTCGTCAATGTTGTAGAAGCCGTTGCTCGACATGCCCCATTCGTCAACAACGATCTCTACATCGCTCGGATAGTATTTTCTTACGACGGCTTCACGGTCATCGATCTTTTTAATATTATTCATTACGGCATACTTCATTTCGCCGCTGTTGAGTGCCCTGGGGCCTGTGCCGTAGGAGTGGAAACAAACGTAGTTGATCTGAAGGGCATTTTCTTTGGTGTAGGCCAAGAATTTGTCGAGGAACTCTTCGCTTCCGGCCAAGGCGGGACCGCCGATGAATAGATTTTTCGATACGCGGCGGATGCCGTTTTCAAAGCCGGTATACAGCTTGCAGTATTCGTCCGCGCGTATGAGTGCGTTTTTCTTTTGTAACTCGGGGTCTCCGTGAGCAAGTAGATTTTTCATGAAAAAGGGCGAAATATCCGGCTCATTGTAGCATTGCAGATACCAGTTCTTTACCACATCCTCACCGTAGCGCTCCACGATGTGCTCGGTGTAGCGGTAGCAGATCTCTTCCCATTCGGCATAGTCGCGAGGCGGGGAGGTGACGATCATTTTTCCCTTGTAGCGCGTGGCATTCTTGGTTACGTTGCTGGTCAGCTCGGGGTCACGGGCGATGCAGGGGGGGATGAAATTGTAGGAAAGCAGAAGGTTGAAGCCCTTGGACAGCATATAGTCGATGCGCAGGTCATTGAGGGTGAAATCGTAAACGAAATTTCCGTTTTCGTCACGGGTCACGATGTCCTCCAGCATGGCATACATACGGACGGTCTTGGCAACGCCGTCTTTGGCTACTTCGTCGAGAATGCGACGTCCCCAATCGTCCTCAATGGCATCGGTGGGGTGGAAATGGATGTGATTCCAGAAATTGGGCTGCTTCTTTTGGAGCTTGTCGGTGAAAATTTGAATGCTCATAGCTTGAAAATCCTTTCTTTTGTTGTTGACAGGGTGTGGAAAATATTGTATAATATAACAAAATGAGAACAGGAGGCAAACATGGGACGGTTTGGATTTCACAGTTATCTGCCGTATAAGATCGACAATGTGGATTTTGTGGAAATGCATTATCGAACTCGCTCCATGACCTTTACGAACGGTCGAGCCCACCATGCGTTGATCTATACCGCCGAGGGAAACATGATCTACACCTTCGGGGACAAGGTCATTGAGGTGCCGTTCGGGGAGGCGATCTTTGTTCCGCAAGGGACGGTGCATACCAGCACATATCCCGATACGGGGGCCGGGGCGGTGCTCATTCAGTTCGATGTGACGGAGGGGACACTTCCCAATTGCTTTGATGCCCCATGGGCATTGAGGAATTGCGGAATGGCGCGAGAGATCGACGAGCTTCGCCGTTGCATTCCTCATGAACCGATCCGCTTGTTTTGTTTGGTTTACAGTTTCTTGGAGCGACTTGTCCGAGAGCATGAGGTGCTTCCGCCGCTCTACCGAAAGATTTTGCCTGCCATTCGTGAGATCGAGCGTAATTATGCCGATGAATGCCGTGTTTCGGAGTTGGCGGCGCTTTGCTGCATGAGTGAGTCGGGCTTGCGTCGGTTGTTTCGGGAATATGTGGAAATGTCTCCGCTCGACTACCGCAATACCCTTCGCTTGATCCGCGCCAAGCAACTGATTGCCGACGGTGAATACAGCATTGCCGAGGCGGCGGAGATGGTCGGTTTTTCCAATTTGTCCTTTTTCTATCGGTTGTACAAGCGTCATTTTGGGTGCCCGCCGGGCGGGGACTTGAAGGAATGATCTTGTTTATTCTATGCTAACACAATTTTTTTGCTTTTTCAATATCCGATATGAGAAATTTTTTGTACGATTCGCTAATTTTATTGGTTGCGAGCGGCGAAGATCATGATTGGCCGGGAATTTTCATGGGGAAATAATATTTGGTGGCGAATGCTCCTCGACAAATGCTCACCGCTAAATATTGTTTCTGCATGACATTTTCGCCCAAACAGTAATTTCCCCAAAATCAGAGCCATGCTGTGACCTTGCCTTTCCAAAGCGCCACTGTCGGCAGGCAGTTCGAAACGGTGTTTAAACCAACGGTCGCAGACACAAAATAGAGAGGAAAGAAGAATATGTATGACGAAAACCTGATTGAAAAAAAGATCGATTCTCAATGTGTATACGACGGAAAAGTTCTCCGCGTATTTTGCGACAAAATAGAACTTCCCAACGGAAACGCGGCAACGAGGGAATATGCCAAGCACATCGGTGCCGTAGCCGTGGTGCCCTTGACTGACGAGGGCGAGGTGCTCTGTGTTCGGCAGTTTCGATATCCGCCGTCAAAAGTTTTGCTTGAGATACCTGCAGGCAAGATGGATGCAGGCGAGAGTGACCGAGCCGCCGCCG